>JBBSQO010000324.1:0-3324 GCA_038244025.1 Propionibacteriales bacterium | reverse complement strand
TCCCGTGCCGTGCCGATCTACCAGACCACCTCCTACGTCTTCGATGACACCGAGCATGCGGCCGACCTGTTCTCGCTGAAGAAAGCCGGCAACATCTACACCCGGATCATGAACCCGACCTCGTCGGTTTTCGAGGAGCGGATCAACGCGCTGGAGGGCGGTGTCGGGGCGCTCGCCGTTGCGTCGGGCTCGACGGCGACCTTCTATTCGGTGATGAATCTCTGCTATGCCGGGGACAACATCGTCGCGGTGTCCACCCCCTACGGCGGCACCTACGCACTCTTTGCCCACACGCTTCCCCAGTTCGGCATTGAGGTGCGGTTCGTGCATCCGGACCGGCCCGAAGACCTGGGCCAGGCTACCGATGAGAAAACCAGAGCCGTATTTGTCGAGACCGTCGGCAACCCCCAGCTGAATGTGGTGGACATTGCCGCCTGGGCTGACTCCGCGCATGCCGCCGGTCTGCCGCTGCTGGTGGACAACACTTCGCCGTCGCCGTACCTTTGTCGGCCGTTTGATCTTGGTGCCGACGTGGTGGTGCACGCGGCCACGAAGTTCATCGGCGGCCACGGGACCTCCATCGGTGGCGTGATCGTCGACTCGGGGTCGTTTGACTGGAATGCGAACGCGGACCGCTTTCCCGGACTGACCCAGCCGGACGGGGCCTACCATGGAGTGGTGTGGACCGAGGCGGTCGGCGAGGCGGCCTACATCACCCGGGCCCGGACGGTGATGTTGCGCAACACCGGGGCGGCACTGGCCCCACTCAACTCCTGGCTTTTCCTGCAGGGACTGGAAACGCTGCACATACGGATGGCCCGGCACGGCAGCAATGCGCTCGCCGCCGCCCAGTTCCTCGAAGGCCACGACGCGGTGTCCTGGGTCTCCTATCCGGGGCTGGACTCCAATGCCTACAAGGAGGTGGCAGACCGGACCTTCATCGAGGGCCGTGGCTATGGCGGGCTGGTCAGCTTCGGCCTGAAGTCCGGCCGGGACGGCGGCACGAAGTTTGTCGAGGCACTGGAGCTGTTCAGCCACCTGGCGAACATCGGTGACACCAAGTCGCTGGCCATCCATCCCCCGACGACAACCCATTCGCAGCTGGAACGGGATGAGCTGAAGGCGGCCGGGGTGCCCGAGGAGATGGTCCGGCTGTCCATCGGGATCGAGCATATTGATGACATCGTGGCCGATCTCGAGCACGCCCTCTCGGCCACGACATCCTCGACAACCTCGGCCACGACATTATCGGGGACTTCGGCCGCCTCCGCGAGCTGATGCATGGCCGCATCGGGGTGGTCGAGACCCAGCGGGTCACCCTCTTCACCGAGGGTGATCCGCTGGTCCTCGCCAGCGGCAGCACCCTCGGTCGGGTCGACGTCGCGTACGAGACGTACGGCACGCTGACGCCATCTCGGGACAACGCCGTGTTCATCTGCCATGCGCTGACCGGTGATGCCAACGCAGCTGGGTACCACGATGGTGCCGCCGGGGGGAAGGCAGCCAAGCCCGGCTGGTGGGACAACCTCATCGGTCCGGGTAAGCCGGTCGACACCGACCGGTTCTTTGTCATCTCGGCCAACCTGCTCGGTGGCTGCGGGGGGACGACCGGACCGACCACGATCGATCCCCGCACCGGATCGCCGTACGGGTTGTCCTTTCCGCTGCTGCAGATGCGCGACTTCGTCACCGTTCACCGCGCGCTGCTCGACCATCTGGGCATTGAGCGCTTGCTGTCCGCCGTTGGCGGCTCGTTGGGGGGTATGCAGGTGCTGCAGTGGAGCATTGATGCCCCGGAGCAGGTCGCGGCGCCGATCGTGGTCGCGGCATCCAGCCGGTTGACCGCCCAGAACATCGCCTTCTCCGCGGTGGCCCGGGAGGCGATCATGCGTGATCCCGACTTCTGTGGCGGTGAGTATGTCGGGACCGACCGGCTGCCGGCCTACGGTCTCGCCATTGCTCGGATGATGGCCCACATCACCTACCTGTCCGAGGAGGCGATGGCAGAAAAGTTCGGCCGGCGGTTCACCGATGTCGAAGGTTCCCGGGTCGGCTTTGGCGTGGACTTCCAGGTGGAGAGCTATCTCGATCATCAGGGCCGGACCTTCCTGGATCGCTTTGACGCGTTGTCCTATCTCTACCTGACCAGAGTGATGGACTACTTCGACCCGTTTGCCGACCCGGCTGCCGTGCAGCGGATCGCCGGCGGTACCAGCCGGTTCCTGATCATGTCCTTCAACAGCGACTGGCGTTTCAATACCAGTCACTCCCGGCGGATCGTCCGGATCCTGGAGGGCGCTGAGGTCCCGGTGAGCTTCCGGGAGATCCGTTCTCCCTGGGGCCATGACTCGTTCCTGCTCGAGCTGCCGGACTATCACGCCACCATCCGTGCCCATCTTGATCACGCGGCCGAGAGGTTGATGAGCTGATGCGCCCCGACTTGATGACGGTGGCTGGTCTGGTCCCGGCCAGTTCCCGGGTGCTTGACCTTGGCTGCGGGGAGGGAGCGTTGCTGGATCACCTGATCAGTGCCAAGGACTGCACCGGGACCGGAGTAGAGATCGATCCGGACTCGGTGCTGGCGGCCATCCGTCGTGGCGTATCGGTGATTGAGCTGGACATTGACAGCCAGTTGGGGCAGTTTGCCGATTCCTCCTATGAGATGGTCGTTTTGTCCCAGACCCTGCAGGCGACCCGGCGGCCTGCCGACGTGCTGGCTGAGATTAGCCGCATCGGCCGGCACTGCATCGTGTCGGTGCCGAACTTCGGCTGGTGGAAACACCGGCTGGGGCTGCTGGTCAGGGGCCGGATGCCGGTATCGAGGGAGCTGCCCCACTCCTGGCACGAAACGCCCAACATCCACCTGTCGACCCTGGCGGACCTGGAGATGCTCTTCGCGTCGGTACAGCTTGCCGTCGAGGAACGGGTGTTGTTGGCCGATTCGGGACGGATCCTTGCCGATCGCGGCAGCGGTAACCTGCGCGCCGGCGCCGCCATCTATGTGCTCCGCTCCCGCTGACCACGTCCCCTGAGACAGCTCCGCTGAGCGACTACGCTGAGACCCGTGTCGCAGCCGTATCCTCCCGGTCAACCATCGTTCGACCCGCCGGGCTCAAGCGACCCGCGCCAGCTGCCACCCCAGCCGAACCAGCCCTGGGGCAGTCCGCCTGCCGGTCCACCGATGGCCTATCAGGCTGCTGTCCATCCGTACCCGTACCCGGCTGCGCAACCCCCCGGATCGCCTGAACCGGGACTGGCGTCTGGACCAGCGCGGGCGCCGGAACGGCCGGCCGGGATCTCGATGGCGTGCACGATGGCGGTGCT
>JBBSQO010000323.1:0-3351 GCA_038244025.1 Propionibacteriales bacterium | reverse complement strand
TCCAACGACACGCGGTCCAACGACACGCGGTCCAACGACACGCGGTCCAACGACACGCGGTCCAACGACACCCGGTCCAGCGGCACCCCGTCCAGCCAGAAGCCGGCCAAGAGTGAGGTCAAGTCCGCTTCGGTGCCGGCCTCAGGTCGGGCCGGCAACGCGATGGCATTCGCCCGGGCACAGATCGGCAAGCCCTACGTCTATGGCGGTACCGGCCCCGGCGGCTATGACTGCTCCGGACTGACTGGCGCGGCATGGCATTCCGCAGGTGTCAGCCTGCCCCGAACCTCGCAGGCCCAGTACGGCGCCGGGCGGCACGTGTCCCGCTCGGAGCTGCAGCCCGGCGACCTGGTGTTCTTCTACGGCCTTGGCCACGTTGGCCTCTATGCCGGGAACGGGCAGGTGCTGCACGCATCCCACCCGGGCAAGCCGGTCGGCTACGACGCGATGTCCAACATGCCCTATGTAGGTGCCGTCCGGCCCGGCTGATCTGCCAGCCATCGGTGTGCTGTCGAGACTGTTGCTGGCCTAGCGCCGTGGCCTGGATGGAACGATGAGATGACACAAGCCCTTCGGACCACCGGTCTGCGGGGGTTGTTGTTCTTTCTGCTCATCGCGTTCTCCATCACGGGCTGTACCTCCTCAGCCGGTACAGGGCGGCCAGGCCGACCGTCGGCCACCTCACCCAGCCCGGCCAGTGTCACTAGCAGTTCTCATGTCACCCAGACGAGGGCCGCCCAGGCAACCCTGTCCAGGCTGGTCAGCGCCGTCCGTCACGATGATCGGACCAGCTGGGATCACCTGATCGCCGCCAACGATCCCGCCTTCGCACCTCGATCGGGTATGGTCTTTGCCAACCTGGCCACGTTGCAGCTCCCTACCCTGACCGCCACCATGACGATGGCACGCGGGACGTTGGACCCCGGCCGCCGGGACGTACTCGGCAAGGACGCCTGGCTGGGGCAGGCAGCCATTGCCTGGACCGTCGACCACGAAGCGCGACCGGCAGTCAGCACACTCTGGCTCACCTTCGTCCCGGCGGCCGGTGGGCAACTGCTAGCCGGCACGGCCGATGTCCCGGTTGGGCAGCCGGCAGGCGCCCGCCCACTCTGGCTGCTGGAACCGGTCCGGCTGGTGACGGATGGACCCGTCACGATGATTGCGGCGCAGACCGCCACATCAGACCTCCGGGCCGACCACTGGGCTGCCCGTGCGGCAGCGGCAGCCGCCGCAGTTCGGCGCCGGGTCGGCAGCACAACCGCTTCGCACTGGTCGGGAGGGGTGGTGGTGGAAGCGCCGGGTAGTGACAGCTCCTTTGAGCAGCTGCTCGGTGTCCCGGCAGGCTCCTATGATCGGATTGCTGCCGTGGCCTGGCCGGAAGCCCCGGACCCGAAAGATGCGCCGGTGCGGGTGGTCATCAATCCGGCGCAGGCATCCCGGCTGACCGACACCGCGCTCGACATCGTGCTCACTCACGAAGTCGTCCACATCGCCACCGACTCGCCATCATCACCGGCTCCGTTGTGGGTGGTCGAGGGATACGCCGACCTGGTTGCCTTTGAGCGGCGGCCGGCCGCTGCCGCGGTGGCGGAGAAGTCGCTGTTGGCGTCGGTCAGGAAGCACGGAGCCCCCAGTACGCTCCCCACAGATGCCGACTTCGATCCGGCCAGGGCGACGACCCTCGAGGACAGCTACACCCTGTCCTGGCTTGCCTGCCGCTACCTGGTGGAGCACTGGTCCTCCCAAGCCATGGACACGTTCTATGTCGCGCTGGACACTACCGACACCCGCGACTTGGATGCGGCCCTGCACGGCGTGCTGGAGACGGATCGAGCCACCTTCGTCCGGGGATGGCGCGACTATCTGCGCCGCGCCGCGCAGCGAGCGAAGTGACCATGGCCAGCACGTTGATCGTGACCAACGACTTCCCACCACGGGTCGGCGGGATCGAGTCCTTCGTTGCCTCGATCTGTCGGCTGCTGGACAACGATGTGGTGGTGCTGACCTCCGGTGCAGGGGAGCGGGCCACTGACGGTGATCGACCCACTGACGGTGATCAACCCACTGACGGTGATCAACATCGTCCCTTTCCCGTCCATCGACGCCGCGGGGTGCTGCTGCCATCTCGGGCCGTGACCGCCGATGCCGTACGGCTGCTCCGCGAAGGTGCGGCGACTCGAGTGATCTTCGGTGCCGCCGCGCCACTGTCTCTGATGGCGCCGGCGCTGCGCCGGGCCGGGGCCGAACACATCGTGGCGCTGACCCACGGGCATGAAACCTGGTGGGCGACGCTGCCCGGCTCGCGGTCTCTGCTCCGACGGATGGCGGCCGGTGTTGATCATCTGGCAACCATCTCCGACTACACCCAGGACCGGATCGCATCGGCGCTGAGCCCGTCGGCGGTCCAGCGACTGATCCGGCTGCCACCCCCGGTCGACGTCCAGCGCTTCCATCCCGTCCCGGGTACGGTCCGCCCGGGCCGCTGCCTGGCGGCGGGCAGACTTGTTGCTCAGAAAGGGTTCGACACCCTCATTGAGGCCTGGGCGCTGATCATGGCCGATCAGACATCTCCGCTTCGTGACCAGCTCAGTCCGCACCCGCCCGAGCTGATCCTGATCGGGGATGGTCCCCGGCGGAACATCCTGGAGCACAAGGTCACCAAGCTCGGCTTGACAGCGTCGGTCCGCTTCGTCGGAGCCATCGACCATGATCAAATGGCTGGCTGGCTGCGGACCGCCCAGGTCTTTTCGCTGCCGGTCCGCACCCGACTCGGCGGGCTGAATCCGGAGGGGCTCGGCCTGTCCTTCCTCGAGGCGGCAGCCAGCGGGGTCCCGGTGGTGTTGGGTGACTCGGGCGGCGCGCCGGAGACGATCATCGCTGGGGAGACCGGATTTGTGGTCCCCTCTCGAGATGCGGGAGCGCTGGCCGACCGGCTCGTCTTCCTGCTGGCTGACCCGGCTCGGGCCCGGGCGATGGGAGCCGCCGGCCGGCAGTTCGTCATCGACAACTACGCCGAAGCTGCCGCTGCTCGTACGCTGAAGCGTGCCCTCGATTTGCCTTGACGGACAGGGCCCGCCGTGATGAGGCGAGCTGGCCTCCTGCCCAGCGGCTCGGCGAGCGACACCCTGGCCGCCAAGCCCACCGTGGCGGCGACCGTTTACGTACGTGCCGGAGCGGGCCGGCGATCCGTGGTGACCGGCCTGCTGGAGGGTACGGCCGAATGGTGGCTGGAGAAGAATCACCCAGGTCCCGGCACCGTCGTGCATTTTTGGCTTCGCGGGCGGCGGCAGCGCCTGCTGCTGGCCAGCTATGGCCGCCGGATTCGGCGGATGTTGTTTGCCCTGACGGATG
>JBBSQO010000322.1:0-3352 GCA_038244025.1 Propionibacteriales bacterium | reverse complement strand
GCCGCCACCACCTGACCCTGCCTCACCCGCCGAGCCGCCGCCAACGACGGCACGGCACCCGAAACACAACGACCAAGGGTGGGGCCAATTCAAACCAGCACAGTGGGGCCAAATGGGGTTGTCATTCTCACTCCTGACCTGGGGGCCCGCATTTTCCTACCTTATCGCCAGAATTGCGTACGAAATGGCTGTTTCGGCCCTTGTCATCGCGAATAAGTAGGAAAACGCGGGCCCTGGACAGTCCGCGCGGATCGGCAGCGGCCAATCAACCCTGGCCGCCTGGCCGACGGCAGGCCAATCAGCAGCTGACAGGCAGGCCAATCAGCAGCTGACGGGCAGGCCAATCAGCAGAAGCCAGGCAGACGATCAGCAGAAGCCGGCTACACTTTCCCAGGCTCGGCCGGCATCCGAGGCGCTCTCCCGGGTGACCGTCGCCTCGATCAGCCCGTAGGGCCGGTCGGCGGCGAAGAACACTAGATTTGGGTTGTCCAGTCCAAAGGGTGACAGATCGACCAGGAAGTGGTGCTTGTTCGGTAGCGAGAACTTGATCTCGTCAATTTCGGGGTGCGCCTCCAACACCTTCACGCCCATCTCGTACATGGTCTGCTGCAATGCGGTGGAGTAGTCCTCGGTGAAACCCTCCAGCATCAACGCCTTGACGTCGTCGTAGGCCGCATTCCAGTCGACGTCGGTGGTGTTGTAGCGCCACCGGGTGGAGACATCGGTGGCCAGAATCCGGTCATCGGTCTCCTGCAGGGTGGTGTACTTGTCCTTCGGGTAGCCCTCGAAGCCGGACTGGGTCGACTTCAGCACGGTGCAGTCCTTGAAGCCGCCCAGCACCTGGACATCGTCGCCGTCCTTGACTACCACGGCCGTCCGCACTTCCTGACCCTTCTTGACGAACGAGTGCTCATGTTCGGAGCCATGCGCCTGGATCCGTTCCCAGGCGTACTGCTCGGCGGCCCAGCGGCCGCCATCGACCCAGTCGAAGCTGGAGGTGAAGTGCTCGGCCAGCCGGAGCAAAAGGGCCTCCGGTGAGCCGACCCCGTCGCGGGCCAGGGCGTACACGGTGTTCTTCTGGGTATCGGTGGGCACCACGTGGGCGTTGTCGCCCTGCAGGTGCGCATCGTGGAAGTCACCGCGCAGCTCGGAGGTGACGTTCAGGTCTTCGATCTCGTGACGATCCGTGTCACGGGTGATCTTGACCAGGCGCACCTCGGCCTTGCCGTACTGGTTCTTGCCGAGGACGATTCCGGCGCCATCGGACTTCTGGTTGACGGCATTTGTCGTCATGATCAACTCCCTCTGTAGGTGGAAAACGCGTATGGACTGAGAAGCAGGGGTACGTGGTAGTGCCGGTCTTCATCGACGGTGAAGCAGATACTGACCTCGGGATAGAAGCCCTGCTGCCCGCTGGCGGCGAAGTAGTCGCCGGTGTCGAAGACGATCCGGTAGACGCCAGGGTCCAACCTCCCGCCGGCGAAGTCCTTGAGCCGGCCATCGCTGTCGGTACGGCCGTCGCCGAAGGATGCCCAGCTGTCTATGGACGTTCCGGAGTCACCGGATCGGAACAGCTGCACTGCTATATCGCTGGCTGGACTGCCACTGACGGCATCCAGAACATGGGTGGAGAGTGAGCTCATCAGGTGAACAACCTTTCCAGTCGGAGGCGGGTAATTTGCCGCAGCTGTTCGATAACCTCTGCCTCCTCGGCCTCGTCATCGTTGCCGAGCCTGCGGTCCAGCTCGGCCAGCATCTCGGCCGGGCCGCGGCCGACCGCCCGGATTAGGAAGACCCGGTCGAAGCGGGTCTGGTAGGCAATGTTCTTTCCCCGGAGCTCATCCTTGACCCGCTCGCCGGCATCGGTGACCGAGGACTGCTCCTGTCGGGACCAGCGCGCATCGGTGGCGTCACCCTCGGCGCTATCACCGATCCGGGGGTGGCCGGCCAGGGCTTGGGCGACGTCGGTCACGGTGAGTTCGTCAAAGCAACGATCGGACGCCTCCAGCGCCTGGGCTAGGCTGGCGAAAGGACGGGCAGCAACCAGGTGGTCGGCCCAGCGGGAACTGGCACAGCAGGCCAGCAGCTGCGCCCGTGCCTCGCCCTCGGTGCACTCGTTGAAGACGCCGATGGTCATCTCAGTTGTCATTCCGCATTCCTGGTTCTCCAGTGACCGTTCCGCGATACGAAATTAAAATTCCGGATGCCAGAATTATAGGCGTGCGGGGGTGGCCCTGTCAAATGCCGTCTGGGGCGATGGGAAAGCCGGCCAGGCAGCCGTGGCTAGCCGCCCACGGCCGATGCTGGTGCGGGGGTCCGGTCAGGCCGAGTTGCGCAGATCCAGCTCGGTGGAGAGCGAGATGCTGGCCGACTTCAGCAGCGGAATGGCGCGCTGCAGCAGGTCCTTGCTCATCCGTGGGGCTGGCCCGGACACCGATACCGCCATCAGCGTGCTGTCGCTGGGCACCGGTACGGCAATGCAGTGCACACCGAGCTCCTGCTCGCCGTCGTCGATGGCGTAGCCCTGGCGTCGTACCACCTGCAGGGCGGTCACCATCGTCTCCGGATCGCTGATCGTGGCCGGGGTCATGGCCGGCATGCCGGTGCGGGACAGGATGGTGCGGACTTCGTCATCCTCCAGCTGGGCCATCAGGGCCTTGCCGACACCGGTGCAGTGGGGCAGCACCCGGCGGCCCACCTCGGTGAACATCCGCATCGAATGCGGGGACGGGACCTGGCCCACATAGGTGATCATGTTGCCGTCCAGGACAGCCAGGTTCGCGGTCTCGCCCAGCGCATCCACCAGCCCGGCCAGAATCGGCCTGCTCCAGGTGCCGAAGACGGCATCGGCGGCCTGCCCCAGTGGAATCAGCCGCGGCCCCAGCGTGTAGCGGCGGTTCGGCAGCTGGCGCAGGTAACCGCTGTCCAGCAGCGTGCGTACCAGGCGATGGATCGTCGGCACCGGCAGCCCGGAGGCGGCGGCAATCTCGCTCAGGGCGGTTTCGGCTGGGTCGCTGCCGATGATCTCCAAAATCTCTAGCGCCTTCGCCACCGACTGGACGCCGGCCGGCCGGGTCTGATTGGCCACACCTACTCCTCTTTCTGCTTGGGCACCAGAAGGCTCTTCCTCCACCGTCGCACCCGGAGGCCTAACCCCTGGTGCAACGATGAGGGCTTGATTATTCCACTGTCCAGAATATAAAGTCCATAGTGCAAAATTACCATGTCGCCCTACTGAGCCCTCACCCAAGGGCCACGGTCGGTCTCGATCCCGACGATCACCTGCTCGGGCGGCAGCTCCGACCAGGCCCCAGGGGCATGCTCGGCGATCAGCACGTGCAGCCGAGTGATG
>JBBSQO010000321.1:0-3353 GCA_038244025.1 Propionibacteriales bacterium | reverse complement strand
GCCGCCGGAGAGCTCCTGCGGGATGACGGTGAAGAAAGACTCCGGTGGGGACAGCTCGGCCCTGGCCAGAGCGCTGGCGACGATCTCGCGTTCGTCGCCGGGCATTCGGTGCAGTCGAGGCCCCTCGGCAACGGCCTCATAGACCGAATGCTTCGGGTTCAGCGACGCGGTCGGGTCCTGCAGGATGAACTGCACCTCCTTGCGGTACGGCTTGAGTGCCCGCGGGCCGTGCCCCAGCGGCTTGCCACGATAGGACACCGATCCGCTGGTCGGCCGCTGCAGCCCGAGGATGGTACGGGTCAGGGTCGCCTTCCCGGAACCGGACTCCCCACCAGCGCCACAATCTCGCCGCGATGATATTGGATGCTGACCTGGTCGACCGCCTTGAATGACTCGCCGTGGTTTGAGGCGCGGCAGGCGGCCATTGTCCGGGCCGACCCCGAGGCGGTGGTGGTGCCGTACTGCATGGGCGGCGCCGACGCCAATGCCTTCACACCGCTCGGCCTTGCCTGTTTCGGTTTCGCCCCGCTCGGGATGGATCCGCTGGGAAGGGAGCTGGCGGGAGTGCATGGGGTGGATGAGCGAATCCCGGTGGCCAGCCTGGAAGCCGGCCGGCTCATCCTGGAGGACTTCCTGCTGACGGTGTAGCAGACTCGTCCAGCTGGGTGCGGATCCAGCCGCCGAGCTGGCGCATCGCCGACAACACGTCATCCCGCAGGTCTCGCCAGCCGGCCCCCTCGTGTTTGGCCTGCTCAGCGTCGATCTCCTCGGAATTGGGCTCCTCGGAATTGGGCTCCTCAGAGTTGGGCTGGCCGGGGTTGGGCTGGTCGGAGCTGGGCTCGTCCCAGTTGGCCAGCACCGCGTAGGCGATGGCTCGCTCACTCCCACCGGAAGAACGGCGGAGAACCACTCCGGTGTCGATCCGGGCGGTGAAAATTGTGCCGGTCTTGTGGCGCAGCAGATAGCCGCGGTCGGTGTCGGTGTGCGCCAGCGGGTCGAAGCCGAAGGCGGCGGCAACCATGGACAGGTCGGTATCGAGGGCCAGCCAGTCGAGCACCTGGTCGGAAACCTCCGTCGAGATGATCTCTCGCCGATGCAGCCGAGCCAGCAGCGAGGCGAGCTCGCCGGCGCAGCCCAGCGAGAGGGTAACCGGGTGTTCTGCTAACCGCTCCTCCCGGACGACATCCAGCAGGGCGGATGAACGGAAGCCGAGCCGCTGGCTGGTCCGGCTGACTGCCTGGATGCCGATCCGGCGCAGCAGGACATTGGTGGCCAAGTTGTCACTGACCGCACCGATCAGGCTGCAGAGGTCACCGATGCTCAGCTCGTCGGCGTCCAGCAGGTGCCACAGCCCGGAGTCGGCGACCACCGGCTCACCGGACCTGGTCAGCCGCCCGGCCGGGTCAAGCAGCCCGGCGGCCGCCTGCCGGGCCGTCTCGATCAACAGGAAGAGCTTGCCCACGCTGGCCGTCTTCAGCACGACGTCGGCATCATGAGCCCAGAGCTGCCGTCCGTTCGCCGCATCCAGAATGCAGGCCGACCAGCGCAGACCCGGCTCGCTGGCGGTCCGGCCGACAATCTCCTCGGGCGCAGTCACGTACCGTATTGTTCCGGATGGCCGTTCCGGCCCGGGCGCGTCGGTCCCGGCCGGTCGGCCAGCAGCACCTTAGGATACGAACATCTGTTCGGTGAGGTGGGGATGCACGACGGGAGTGGCGGATGCGGGTGCTTGGCATCGACCCGGGGCTGACCCGGTGCGGTTTCGGCGTGGTGGAGGGCGCTCCGGGGCGGCCGCCGCGGCTGCTGGACGTCGGGGTGGTGCGCACCCCGGCCGAAGCGGAGGTCGCCAGCCGGCTGGTGGTGATCGAGCGGACGATCGAGCAGCTGATCGCGGTCCATGCCCCGGACGCAGTCGCCGTGGAGCAGGTCTTTGCCCAGCACAACGTCCGCACCGTGATGGGCACCGCGCAAGCCGCCGGGGTGGCGATGCTGGTGGCTGCCCGGCTGGGCCTACCGGTGGCCTTGCACACGCCAAGCGAGGTGAAGGCGGCCATCACCGGCTCGGGCCGGGCCGACAAGGCACAGGTCGCTGCCATGGTTACCCGGATCCTCAGGCTCGATGCGCTCCCCAAGCCGGCCGATGCCGCGGACGCGCTGGCGCTGGCCATCTGTCATGTCTGGCGTGGCGGCAGCACGAACCGGCTCGCTCTGGCCGTCCAACAACAGCGGGCGGCGGTTCGCCAGCAGCGGGTAGCCAACCAGTTGCACCCACCAGCCATCGGTTTAGAAACGGAAGGCCATCGGTCAAGGCCCCCGGTTAGTCAAGGATAGGAGGCGAGAAGAACAGCGTGATTGCACATCTGTCCGGCACGGTGGCCCAGCTTGGCTTGACCTCGGTCGTGATCGAGGTCGGTGGCTTCGGGATCCAGGCGCTCTGCAGCCCCGGTACGGCCGCCGCCCTCCGGCACGGGCAGCCGGCCCGGTTGTCCACCTCGCTGGTGGTCCGGGAGGACTCCCTGACCTTGTACGGTTTTGGTTCCGACGATGAACGGGACCTCTTCGAGCTGCTGCTGACCGCAAGTGGGGTCGGCCCTCGACTGGCCCAGGCGGCGCTGGCCGTGCTAAGCCCAGATGAGCTGCGTAAGGCCATTGCTGCCGAGGATTTGGCCGTGCTGACCCGGGTGCCGGGAATCGGGCGTAAGGGAGCGATGAAGATCGTGATCGAGCTCAAGGACAAGATCAACGCGCTCGGTCTGACCAGCGCGCCCGTCGCTGCCCAAGTCCCCGCGGCCTGGCGGGAGCAGGTCAGCACCGGTCTGCAGGGACTGGGCTGGCCGGCCAGGGATGCCGATGCCGCATGTGGCAACGTGGAACACATGGTGGCTGATGACCCTTCGATCAATGTTGCGGTGCTGATGCGTGCCGCGCTGCAAACTCTGGCCAGGAAGTAGTGGCCGCGCGCAAGGAGCTTTCCCCGGTGGATCCGGACGCCGATGTCGCCGAACGGCAGGCCGAGTCGGCCCTGCGGCCCAGCACGCTGGCCGAGTTCGAAGGCCAGGAGCGGGTCAGTGACCAGCTCGGACTGGTCCTGCAGGCGGCCCGGCACCGCAATGCCGTCGCCGACCATGTCTTGTTGTCCGGGCCACCCGGGCTGGGCAAGACCACCCTGGCGTTGATCATTGCCGCGGAGATGTCAGCGCCGATCCGGATCTCCAGCGGCCCGGCGATCCAGCATGCCGGTGACCTGGCCGCCATCTTGTCCGGCCTGGCCGAAGGAGAGGTCTTCTTCCTGGACGAGATCCACCGGATGTCCCGACCGGCCGAGGAGATGCTCTATCTGGCGATGGAGGACT
>JBBSQO010000320.1:0-3360 GCA_038244025.1 Propionibacteriales bacterium | reverse complement strand
CGGCGTTCTCGTCACCCTGACGCCGGAAGGCAAGGAGCGCATCGATGCCACCCTGTCCGACCTGCTCGCTGCCGAGGAACAAATTCTCAGCAGCTGCACCAATGAGCAACGCGATGAGCTGGTCTCGCTGCTCCGCCAGGTGATCGCCCCCTACGAAGAACTGCGGTGAAAAGTCATGTTGACTCATGCAACAGGCGGCCGGCATAGCGGCTCGGTGGCCCCGCTGTGGCGGCCGGGCGGCAACGAGATCGTGGTCTTGGAGCACGTCCGCCCGGGCCCCTCCATCGAGTTGACCACTTCTCCCAACCTGGGCCAACCCGAGAACTTCCAACCCGGCTGAGCGGAACTGCCAACCAGACAACTGCCCACACGCTGCCACACAGAACCTGCCGACATTAGGGGTGTTCATCAGGGCGGCCAGCTTGAGCTCGACACGTACTCCTGATGGTTCGCCAAGTCCGGATCCGTTGCAGCGCCGGCCCACTCTCCCGGGAGCAGTAGATCCACCAGAGGCTGAAGACGATTCCGATACCACCGGTCACCACCCACCCCGAGGCCGCTCCGCGCAGGCCGGGTTGGTGAACGCCGACTGGATCGCAACCGTCGCCGACAGCACCACCTCTTTGAGCACGATGATGATGAAGAAGCTGCTGTACCGGTCGGGCACGAATACTCGGACCAGCTGTCTGTCGCGCATTCCGGTCCGCATTTTCCTACCTATTCGCGATCGTACGGTCGCGGATCGCCAGTTCGTGCGAAATCCTCGCGAATAGGTAGGAATACGAGGAAACCAGGGCGGCATCTGAAGCGGGGCACGGTCAGCCGACCAGCCGGGCACCGGGCACCGGCCCGATCACCCGTCGGACGGATTTGCAGACGCCCTCAGCGCTCAGCGCGACGCTGAGGTCAACCGCCGAGGACTCGTCGGCGGCTAAGAACGCGCAGGTGGGACCGGAGCCTGAGATCAGTGCACCCAGCGCCCCCAGTTCCAAACCTGCGTCGATCGTCTGCCGTAACCGTGCCTGCAGCGCGACCGCGGCTGGAGCCAGGTCATTGCGCAGTGCCTTGCCAAGGGCAACGGGATCCCAGCCGGAGAGGGCGTTCATCAGGTTGGCAGGAACCTCGATCGGCAGATCGGAGGGGTCCAGCTGGTCGAAACGGCGATACACCGCCGGCGTCGACAGACCGTGCTGGCCGAAGGCGAGCACCCAGTGATAGCTGCCCCGAGCAAGGGCCGGGGCGAGCTCCTCCCCCCGGCCGGTGCCGACGGCCGTACCGCCCAACAGCGCAAACGGGACATCACTGCCCAGCATCGCACCCAGCTCCCGCATCTGTTCGGGGTCGACGTCTAAGTCCCACAGCACCGCACAGGCCAGCAGCGCGCCGGCGGCGTCGGCCGAGCCACCGGCCAACCCGCCGGCCACCGGGATCGCTTTCTTGATCGACATCGAGACGCCCAGGGCATCGGCCTGCCCATAGCGCTCGGCCAGCAAACGGGCGGCGCGGACGGCAAGGTTGGTCCCGTCGACCGGCACCGCGTCGGCGTACTCACCGACGACCGACACCGCGAACTCCGCGGCCTCGGCCCACTCGACAGCAATCTCGTCATAGAGGGATACCGCCTGAAAAACGGTGGTCAGCGGGTGATAGCCGTCCTGGCCAAGCTGCCCGACACAGAGGGCAAGGTTAATCTTGGCCGGGACGCGGACGCGCACCAGGTCCGGACCGGGCGGGATGGGTGAAGCCACACGCCGAGGTTATTGCCTGCCCGATCCGACCGGCAGTCAGGGGAAGAGTTGTGCCGCGATCCGGGCGAAGTCGGCTATCCCCAGGACCTCGCCTCGTGCCTGCGGATCCACCCCGGCTGCCTCCAGCACGACGGTGGCCGCGGCCGAGGACCCACACAGCCCGGACAGCGCCGAGCGAAGCATCTTGCGCCGCTGTGCGAAGGCCGAGTCGATGACGGTGAAGACCTGGCCGCGGGTGGCCGTGGTGGGTGGTGGCTCCCGGCGGGTCAACGACACCAGGCCGGAACTCACGTTGGGTGCCGGCCAGAAGACGCTCGGCGCAACGTTGCCGGCCCGCCGGGTCTGCGCATACCAGGCCGCCTTGACCGATGGCACACCATAAATCTTGGAGCCGGGTGGAGCCGCCAGCCGATCCGCCACTTCGGCCTGCACCATGACCAACCCGGTATGCCAGCTGTCAAAGGTGGCCAGTAGGTGCAAGAGCACCGGCACCGCGATGTTGTAGGGCAGGTTGGCCACCACCGCCGTTGGCTGCGGGTCAGGCAGCTGCTGCAGATGCAGGGCATCGGCCTTCAGCACCGTCAGCAAGCCGGCATGGTCAGGGTCCCGGGTCCGTACGGTTCCGGCCAATGCTGCGGCGAGGACCGGCTCGATCTCGACGGCCGTGACCTGTCGTGCCACTTGCAGCAGGCCGAGCGTCAGCGAGCCTAGACCGGGGCCGATCTCCAGCACAACATCATCGTTATTGATCTGGGAGAGCGAAACGATCCGGCGTACGGTGTTGGCGTCGATGACAAAGTTCTGACCGCGCTGCTTGGTCGGGCGCAACGCCAACCGGCCTGCCAGCTCCCGCACCGAGGTGGGGTCCAGCAGGCCGCTCACCCGGCTGATCTGTTCAGTTCTGCCGGCTGGTGCAGTAGCGCGATCCCAGTGCGTCGCGCTGGGTCAATCCGCGCTGGGTGAATCCGCCGCGCTGGCTTGGTCAGCGGATGCCCAGCTTCGACGTACAGGCCGGCCAGGCTCCCCAGCCCTGGGTGGCCTGGACCTTCTTGCCGACGGCAATCTGCTGTGCCCGGCTGGCGTTGTTGGGCATCCCGGAGCCGCCGAAGGCGTGCCAGGTGCCGAGGGTGAACTGCAGCCCGCCGTAGAATCCGTTGCCGGTGTTGATCGACCAGTTGCCGCCTGACTCGCACTGGGCAATCTTGTCCCAGACGGAGCCGCTGGCCACGCTGGGGGCCGGCTTCGACAAGGACTTGCTCGGAGAGGAAGCCGTACCCGAAGAGGTTTTCGACGACGAGGATTTTGACGACGAGGATGGCTTGGACGACGAAGACTTGCTCGAGGAGGAGGATGGCTTAGATGACGAGGATGGTGACGTGGACGAAAATGGTGACGCGGACGGCGGGGATTTTCTCGGCGTCACCGGGTCCTGATGGGTGCCCACCAGGACAACCCTGTCGATCGGCTTGCTGACAACCGTGGCAGCGACCTTCTTGCGGCTCACCATCTTGCCGTCCTGGCGCAACTCAAGGTAGGTCACGGACCGCTTGCCCGGCTGGCCCGCGACGCTGACCTGCACGTCACCCTTGTCCAGCGACGATGTCTTGCGATG
>JBBSQO010000319.1:0-3360 GCA_038244025.1 Propionibacteriales bacterium | reverse complement strand
TCGGCAAGTCCTACGGCCAGATCTTCCGCGAGTTCGAGGGTAACATCGACCCTCGCAGTGTCCAGGGCTCTGGTGCCGTCAAGTACCACCTGGGGTCGGAGGGGCAGTTCGTCGCCATCAGCGGCGCGACGATCAAGACCTCGGTAGCCGCGAACCCGAGCCATCTGGAAGCCGTCAACCCGGTGCTGGAGGGAATCGCGCGGGCCAAGCAGGACATTCTCGATCGCGGTGGCGAGTTCCCGGTGCTGCCGCTGCTGATGCATGGCGACGCCGCATTTGCCGGTCAGGGCGTCATCGCGGAGACGTTGAACCTCAGCCAGCTGCGCGGCTACCGTACCGGCGGCACGCTGCACGTCATCGTCAATAATCAGGTGGGCTTCACCACCTCACCGGCCGAGTCGCGGTCGTCGATGTACTGCACCGACGTCGCCCGGATGATCCAGGCGCCGATCTTCCATGTCAACGGCGACGACCCGGAGGCCTGCGTGCAGGTGGCCAGGCTGGCGTTCGCGTTCCGGCAGGAGTTCAACAAGGACGTTGTCATCGACATCGTCTGCTACCGCCGGCGCGGCCACAACGAGGGCGACGACCCGAGCTTCACCCAGCCGCTGATGTACAACCTGATCGAGAACAAGCGCAGCACCCGCAAACTCTACACCGAGGCCCTGATCGGCCGGGGCGACATCTCGGTCGAGGACGCCGAAGAGGTGATGGGCAAGTTCCAGCAACGGCTGGAAAGTGTGTTCAAGGAGGTACGCCAGGACGAGATCCCGGACAACGAGCCGGAGTACCGCCCGGTGCCGAAGTACCCGAGCAAGTCGGCCGCTGGCCACGGCACGGCCATCCCGATGGAGACGTTGAAGACGATCGCCGACGCACACACCAACGTGCCGGACGGTTTCACGGTGCATCCCAAGGTGCTGCCGCAGCTGCAGCGCCGAGCGGCAGCGATCACCCAGGGCCCGATCGACTGGGCCACCGCGGAGATCCTCGCGCTCGGCTCGCTGATGATGGAGGGCCGGCCGGTACGGCTGACCGGTCAGGACACCCGCCGAGGGACCTTCGTCCAGCGGTTCGCTGCCGTGGTGGACCGCAGGACTGGCGAGGCCTGGGTGCCGCTGAAGCACCTTGATGACGAGCAGGGCAAGTTCCATGTCTTCGACTCCCTGCTGAGCGAGTATGCGGCGATGGGTTTCGAGTACGGCTACTCGGTGGCCCGGCCGGAGGCGCTGGTCCTCTGGGAGGCCCAGTTCGGTGACATTGCCAATGGCGCCCAGATCATCATTGATGAGTTCGTCACCTCCGGACAGGCCAAGTGGACCCAGAAGTCGGGTGTCATCCTGCTGCTACCCCATGGCTATGAGGGCCAGGGGCCGGACCATTCCTCGGCCCGGATCGAGCGCTGGCTGCAGATGGCGGCCGAGGATGCCATCACGGTGGCGCAGCCGTCCACACCGGCCAGCCATTTCCATCTGTTGCGGCAGCAGGCGCTCACCAACATGCACCGACCACTGGTTGTGATGACACCGAAGTCGATGCTCCGCAACAAGGCTGCCACCTCCGACCCGGACGACTTCATCGATGGGATGTGGCGGCCAGTGCTGCCCGACCCGTCGATCACCGATCCGGCGGCGGTGGATCGGGTGCTGCTGTGTTCAGGCAAGGTGCGCTGGGACTTGGTCAAACAGCGCCAGAAGCAGGAGCTGGACGGCTCGGTGGCGATCATCGGAGTGGAACGGCTCTATCCGTTGCCGGGCGCCGAGATCGCCGCGGAGCTAAAGAAGTTCAGCCGGGTCAAGGAGATCCGCTGGGTACAGGACGAGCCGCAGAACCAGGGTGCGTGGTCCTTCATGGCGCTGAACCTGCCGGCGGCGCTCGCCGAAGCCGAGCCCGGCTCACAGTGGACCCTGACGCCGACCTCCCGTCCGGCCTCGTCCGCTCCCGCGGTCGGTTCGGCCAAGGTGCATGCCGAGGAGCAGCGCACCCTGGTGGAGTCCGCGTTCGCCTGACCTGTCGACCCGTCACTTTCTCACCACTTTTGTCGGCGTGTCGGTGAGGATGTGACGGGTCAGCAAGACAGTAGTGCACCAGTGAACGATGCGATCACCAGCCCTCGCGGCGAGCGTTGTCATCAATCTGGTTACGGATCATGCCTCTTCGCGCGCACTCAGCACTTTGGTGTCATGATTTCCTCGTACGGCCAGCCGCCGTCACGGGCACGCCCAGATAACTGAGGAGAACGATCGATGAAGATACAAACCAGGATCGGCTTGGCAGTCGTTTCCACGCTCGCGCTCGGCCTGAGCGCCTGCGGTTCCAGCACGCTCGGTGGAGGGCCCTCATCCAGCACCACACCAGAGCAGACCAAGTCCGTCAAGGTGAACGCGGCTCTCAAGGCCAAGCTGCCGGCCAAGATCAAGTCATCGGGCACCATCGTGGTCGGCACCGACGCCAGCTATGCGCCGAACGAGTTCATGGACCCCGATGGGAAGACGGTCGTCGGCTTCGATGTCGATCTCTTCAACGCGGTGGCAGCCAGGTTCGGCGTCAAGACCCAGTGGACCCCCTCCAAGTTCGACAGCATCATCGTCGGTGTCCAGGGCGGAAAGTACGACATGGGCATCTCGTCCTTCACCATCAATGCAAAGCGGATGAAACAGGCCAACATGGTGAGCTATTTCAAGGCCGGCACCCAGTGGGCCACCCAGCCCGGGAATCCGAAGAAGGTGGATCCCAACAACGCCTGCGGCAAGACGATCGCGGTGCAGACCGGCACCACCCAGCAGGAGGTCGACCTGCCGGTCCGGCAGAAGAAGTGTGGCAGCAACCCGATCAAGATCCTGCCCTACGACCTGCAGGACAAAGCCACCTCGGCCGTGGTCAGCGGCCGGGCTGACGCGATGCTGGCCGACTCTCCCGTGATCGCCTATGCCGTCCAGCAAACCAAGAACAAGCTGGCGGCGCTCGGCGACATTTATGATGCCGCTCCCTATGGCTATGTGATGAACAAGGACCAGACCCAGTTTGCCGACGCGATGGCGCAGGCGCTGAAGGAGACCGAGGCCGACGGCTCGTACATGCGGGTGCTGAAGAAGTGGGGGCTGGAGAAGGGCGCCATCTCCGACTTCAAGCTGAACCCGTCCGTGAGCTGATCAGATCTTGACCACGATCTTGCCGAAGGCTGAGCCCTCAACCAGGGCAGCGATGCCGTCGGAGACGTCGGTCAACGACAGCACCCGGTCGACCAGTGGCCGGACACCGGTGGTCACCAGCATGGCGGCCAGCGCTTCCAGCTCACCTCGCGTGCCCATGGTGGATCCGACCACCCGCAGGGCCTTGAAGAAGATCTTGGTCAGTTCG
>JBBSQO010000318.1:0-3368 GCA_038244025.1 Propionibacteriales bacterium | reverse complement strand
GGCAACATCATCGGTCTCCGATCAGTCGGGGTTGGTGTCGCGCCTGCATCAGGCGGTGCCGAATGGTTCGGCACCGAGACAACCGTGCGCCGCACCACTGTGCGCGCCAAGGAGGACCCGGCCATGGCCGTCGTCACGACCCGCCAGCTGCTCGAAAGCGGCGTCCACTTCGGGCACCAAACCCGTCGCTGGAACCCCAAGCTGAAGCGCTTCATCTTCACCGAGCGCAACGGCATCTACATCATCGACCTGCAGCAGTCATTGTCCTACATCGACAGCGCCTACGCCTTCGTCAAGGACACCGTCGCCAAGGGTGGCCAGGTGCTGTTCGTCGGCACCAAGAAGCAGGCGCAGGAGACGATTGCCGAGCAGGCCACCAGGGTGGGCATGCCGTACGTCACCCACCGCTGGCTGGGCGGCATGCTGACCAACTTCCACACCATGGTGAAGCGCATCCAGCGGCTCAAGGAGCTTGAGGGCGTCGACTTCGATGACGTCGCCGGCTCTGGCTTCACCAAGAAGGAGCTGCTCGGCCAGCGCCGCGAGAAGGACAAGCTGGAGAAGACCCTGGGCGGCATCCGGGACATGACCCGTACCCCGCAGGCGGTCTGGATTGTGGACACCAACAAGGAGCACCTGGCAGTCGATGAGGCCCGCAAGCTGAAGATCCCGATCATCGGCATTCTGGATACCAACTGCGACCCGGACCAGGTCGACTACGCCATTCCCGGAAACGACGACGCGATCCGGTCGGTCGCTTTGCTGACCCGCGTCCTCGCCGATGCGGTGGCCGAGGGCCTGCTGGCCCGCTCCGGTGGCCAGAGCGGAACCGAGACCGAAGACCCGATGCCGGACTGGGAGCGCGACCTGCTAGCCGGTGCAGAGGAGAACGCAGCCGGGGCTCCCGCCGCTGAGGCGACTGCCCCCGGGACTTCCGCCGCTGAGGCGACTGCCCCCGGGACTCCCGCCGCTGAGGCGCCCGCCGTTGCCACCGAGGCTTCCCCCACCGAGGCGCCTGCCACTGCCACCGAGACTCCTGTCCCCGAGGCGCCTGCCACGGCCACCGAGGCTCCTGTCCTCGAGGCGGCGCCGGTGCCAACGGCCGAGTCCGCCGACGCCGTCGCCGATGCTGCGGAGGACGACGCCAAGGACGAGGACGCCAGGAACGAAGACGACAGGTTCAAGGATGCCCGGAACGCGGACGCCAGGTAGCCCTCCACTACGTGGCCACCGCCCGCCCAGGGCATTTCCGACCCGGCATGCAAGACCTGCGTGCCCTCGAGTAGACGAGGATTAGTGATGGCGACATTTGCCGCTGCTGACGTAAAGAAGCTCCGCGACGCCACCGGCGCCGGGATGATGGATGCCAAGAAGGCGCTGACCGAGACCGACGGCGACTTCGACAAGGCCAGAGAGGTTTTGCGGATCACCGGGCAGGCGAAGGCCGCCAAGCGCGGTGCCGAGCGGACGGCCGCCAACGGCCTGGTGGTGGCCGCCGATGCCGCCGGTCACCGGGGCCGGGCCCTGGTCCAGCTAGGTGCCGAGACCGACTTCGTGGCCAAGAATGAGCAGTTCCAGGCCTTGGCCGAGGAGATCGTGGTGGCTGCCGCTGCCAACAAAACCGATGGGGTCGAGGCCACCAGCGCGCTTGCGCTGCCCTCGGGCAAGACGACGTCGGAGGCCATCAGCGGGCTGGCTGCCGTGATTGGTGAGAAGCTGGAGCTCAGCAATGCCGCCTATTTTGATGGGCAGACGGCGTTGTACCTGCATAAGCGTGCCTCAGACCTGCCGCCGCAGGTGGGCGTACTGGTGGAGTTCGACGGTGCCGACGAGGTCGCTGCCAAGGCGGCTGCCATGCAGATTGCCGCGATGCGGCCCCAGTACGTGCGCCGCGACGAGGTTCCGGTCGAGACGGTGGAGAACGAGCGCCGCATTGCCGAAGCCACGGCCAAGGAGGAAGGCAAGCCCGAGCAAGCAGTTCCCAAGATCATCGAGGGCCGGGTGAACGGCTTCTTCAAGGAGGTCTGCCTCCTTGACCAGCCATCGGTGACCGACAACAAGACGACGGTCGGCAAGCAGCTCGAAGCGGCCGGCGTCACCGTCAAGCGCTTCGTACGGTTTGAGGCTGCGGGATCCTGACCTGAGTGACATGCGCTACGAGACATGGTTTCGTAGCGCATGTTGCATGTCTGGCCGGATCAGGGGCACCAGGACCGGCTGAGGAGCAGTACGTGAGGAGAGGTACGTGAGGAGTCAATACCGCAGAGTATTGCTGAAACTGTCCGGCGAGGTGTTCGGCGGCGGCAAGGTCGGCGTCGATCCGGACGTGGTCGCCAGCATGGCCAGGGAGATCGCGGCCGTGGTTGAGTCCGGGGTCCAGGTCGCCATCGTGGTGGGTGGTGGCAACTTCTTCCGTGGTGCCGAACTGCAGCAGCGGGGCATGGAGCGAGACCGGGCCGACTACATGGGCATGCTGGGCACGGTGATGAATTGCCTCGCCTTGCAGGACTTCTGCGAGAAGGCCGGCGTACAGACCCGGGTGCAGACGGCGATCGCGATGGGCCAGGTGGCCGAGCCCTATATTCCGCGGCGGGCCGAGCGGCATCTGGAAAAGGGCCGGGTGGTGATCTTCGGTGCAGGCTCGGGAATGCCGTACTTCTCCACCGACACGGTAGCCGCCCAGCGAGCGCTGGAGATCGGCGCCGAAGTTCTGCTGATGGGCAAGCAGGGCACCGATGGGGTTTATGACTCCGATCCCAAGACCAACCCGGACGCCATCAAGTTCGATGACCTGAGCTATGACGAATATCTTGCCCGCGACCTAAAGGTGGCCGACGCCACCGCCGTCAGCATGGCCCGGGACTACGCCCTGCCGATGGTTTTCTTCAGCCTCGATATCGATGGCAACATCGGCCGGGTGGTCGCAGGTGAGAAGATCGGTACCACGGTCCACGGTTAGTGGTGCACGGGACTCGCTGCAGTAGCCCGGCAGGCCGCGAGCACCCTCAGCCCAGCAGCACCAATGAGCCAACCGCACGACGCAGAAGCCAGTTGCAGTACAGGGCAGTTGCAGTACGGGGCAGTTGCAGTACCGGCAGTTGCAGTACCGGCAGTTGCAGTACCGGCAGTTGCAGTACAGGCAGGGCCACCAGCAACGCACACCAGCAGAACCCAAACAGGGGGAGAGGAAAGATCACGTGATCGTCGACATCATCCGCGAGGCCGAGTCGAAGATGGCCGACTCCGTCGAGTACGCCAAGGAGGAGTTCACCGCGATCCGAACCGGTCGTGCGCACCCCGCCATGTTTGCCAAGCTGACCGCCGAGTACTACGGCACCCAGACACCATTGCAGCAGCTGGCCAGCTTT
>JBBSQO010000317.1:0-3373 GCA_038244025.1 Propionibacteriales bacterium | reverse complement strand
GACCACTACACCAGCGACCCAGACCTTCTACCAGGCGGTCGGTGGCCACGATAACTTCGTCACCTTGATCAAACGCTTCAACGAGGGTGTGGCCAAGGACCCACCGCTTCGAGCCATCTATCCCGAAGAGGATCTTGGCGGAGCCGAGGTCCGGTTCCGGATGTTCTTGGAGCAGTACTGGGGTGGGCCGACCACCTACAGCGAGCAGCGGGGTCACCCGCGGTTGCGGATGCGACATGCCCCGTATGCCGTCACACCAGAGCAGCGGGACCGCTGGCTGACTCACATGCGGGCAGCCATCGACAGCATCGAGCTGACCCCGGAGCAGGACCGCGAGCTGTGGTCGTACATGGAAAGGGCCGCCTTCGCGATGGTGAACGCGCCTGGCGACAATCCTGAACCCTTGAAAGGCTTTCGACTGTGACTAACGGATCTCAACAATTCCCCGATGCTTTGGCCAGGGACGACGTGGCCAACCGAACCCGCGACGCCAACTGGTGGCGCAGCGCCGTGGTCTACCAGGTCTATCCGCGCTCGTTCGCCGATTCCGACGGTGACGGCATCGGCGACATCGGCGGCCTGATCTCCCGGTTGTCCTACATTCATGCCCTCGGCGTTGACGCGATCTGGGTGAACCCGTGGTATCCCTCCCCGTTGCATGACGGCGGCTACGATGTCAGCGACTATCGCGGCATCCATCCCGACTTCGGCACCCTCGACCAGGCCGACGAGTTCGTCCAGCGAGCACACGCTCTGGGGCTGAAGGTGCTGTTGGACCTGGTGCCGAACCACTGCAGCAATTCCCATCCCTGGGTCCAGGCGGCGCTCCGGGCCGGGCCCGGCTCTGCGGAGCGGGAGCTGTTCATCGTCCGCGACGGCAAAGGAGAGCACGGTGAGCAGCCACCCACCAACTGGACCGCGATGTTCGGCGGCAGTGCTTGGCAGCGGGTCGTTGATGGGCAAGGCAACCCGGAGCAGTGGTACCTGCATCTGTTCGCCCCCGAGCAGCCGGACTGGAACTGGGAGAACGCACGGGTACGCGAGGAGTTCGACTCCATTCTAAGGTTCTGGTTTGACCGTGGGCTGGACGGCTTCAGGATTGATGTCGCCGACTCGATGGCCAAGGACCAGACCTTCCCCGACATGCCGATCGACCCGGCCACCGGGGTCGGCACCCTGGACAAGTACGTCGGCTCACCGATCTTCGACCAACCGCATGTGCACGACATCCATCGGGAATGGCGCCGGATCGCCGACTCCTACACCGACTCCGATCAAGGCCCGCGGATCTTCGTCGGCGAAGCCTACCTGAACCCGGCCCACCGGTTGGCGCAGTATGTGCACCCCGACGAGCTGCAGACGACCTTCAACTTCGATGCGTTGAAATGCGCCTGGGATGCGCCATCACAACGACGAGTGATCGACGCGACCCGGGACGCCATTGGCTCGGTGGGCGCTCCCTGCACCTGGGTGCTGGCCAACCATGACACGGTCCGTCCCGCCAGCCGGTACGGCAAGGCGAGCACCGGGGTGATTCACACCGAGAGCGGGATTGACCAGGCGGCCCAGCCAACCCATGCCGAGCTGGAGGCGATGCCGGCTGACGTTGATCTTGGCCGCCGTCGGTTCCGGGCGGCTACACTGCTGGAGCTGGCTTTGCCGGGTGGTGCCTATATCTACCAGGGCGGCGAGCTCGGTCTGGAGGAGGTCGCGGACCTGCCGGAGGAGTCGTTGCAGGACCCCACCTGGCTGCGTTCGGGCCGCACCATCCGGGGCCGAGATGGGTGCCGGGTTCCGCTCCCGTGGAGCGGCACCAAGCCGCCCTTCGGTTTCAGCCCTGAAGGCTCGTCGGGTCGGCCCTGGCTGCCGCAGCCGGCTCACTGGGCCAACTACACAGTCGAGGCCCAAGCCAATGACCCGAACAGCATGCTGAGCCTGTACCGGATGCTGCTGGCCGAACGGAAGGCCAACCCGGCCCTCGGTGACGGTGACCTCAGCTGGGACGAGAACGTGCCCGATGGCGTGCTCTCCTTCAGCCGCGCCCCGGGCTTCCGCTGTATCGTCAACATCAGCCAAGCCCCGTACCCGATCCCCGCTGGTGCCGACCTGCTAGCCGCATCCGATGATGTCAGCGACGGCAAGATCGGCGTCGACTGCGCCGTCTGGCTCAAGTTTTGAGCCACCGGATGGCTGCCTTCGCCGACGTCCAATCCGCCGCGGAGCGCCTTCAAGGCCAGGCTCATCGTACGCCGGTGCTGACTTCTGGTCGGTTGAACACCGAGCTTGGCCTGGAGGTGGTGTTCAAGTGTGAGAACTTCCAGCGGATGGGCGCGTTCAAGTTCCGTGGTGCCTTCAACGCCCTGTCACAGTTCACCCCGGAGCAGCGCAGCAGGGGTGTGGCGGCGTACTCGTCCGGCAACCATGCCCAGGCCATTGCGCTGTCCGCCCGGATTCTCGAGATCCCGGCGACAATCGTGATGCCGCTGGACGCGCCGGTCAGCAAGGTCGCCGCCACCCAGGAGTACGGCGGTCAGGTGATCACCTTTGACCGGTACCTTCAGGACCGGGAGGAGATTGGCCGGGCGCTGGCCGAGAACCGGGGGTTGACGTTGATTCCGCCCTACGATCACCCAAACATCATTGCCGGTCAGGGAACGGCGGCGCTGGAGCTGATCGAGGAGACCGGCCCGCTGGACGCGTTGTTCGTGCCGCTGGGCGGTGGCGGGCTGCTGGCCGGCTCCGCCCTGGCAGCCCGGGCGATGTCACCCGACTGCCGGCTGTACGGGGTCGAGCCGGCCGCCGGCGACGACGGCCAACGCTCGTTCCGGCAAGGCTCCATCGTGCACATCGACACCCCCCGTACCATCGCCGACGGTGCCCAGACCCAGCACCTGGGTGAGCACACCTTCAAGATCATCCGCCGCGATGTCTTCGACATCCTGACCGCCACCGACGAACAGCTGGTCGACTGCATGCGGTTCTTCGCGGCCACCCTCAAGATCATCGTGGAGCCGACCGGCTGCCTCGGTCTGGCCGGGCTGCGGAGCGTGACACCGGAGCTAAAGGGCGCCAAGGTCGGCGTGATCATCAGCGGCGGCAACGTCGACCCGGATCGGTTCAGCAGCCTGATCCTCGGCCAAGACCACGCCTAGCGGGACCTTCCCGGCTAGCAGCGGTACAACGCATCGCGCCGCAGAGATGCGTTCTGGCCAGGCCAATGCATGCCGATGGCGGACGGATTGGCGGCGGAGTTCGGCGACGCGAGTTGCTGGATGCGTTGATACGACAAACCCGTACTCGACTGCTACCTCGACCGCTCCTGACCCCCGACGAACTTCCGCCGCTGACCACTAAGATTCGCGCCATGACATCG
>JBBSQO010000316.1:0-3382 GCA_038244025.1 Propionibacteriales bacterium | reverse complement strand
CTGCTGTTCAAGATCGGCGCCGTGCCGGCCCACTTCTGGGTGCCCGACGCTGTCGAGGGTGCCACCACCGGAGCCGCCGCATTCCTGACCACGGTGCCGAAGATCGGCGGGCTGATTGCCGCCTACCGGCTGTTAATCATTGTGCCCAGCGACCGGATTGACTGGCCGCTGCTGCTGGCGATCATCGCGGCCGCGACCATGACCCTCGGTAACCTGGCTGCCTTCGCCCAGGAGAACCCGGCCCGGTTGCTGGCCTACTCCACCATCAGCCAGGCCGGCTACCTGCTGATGGCGTTGGCGGTGTCGGTCAGCAGCGGGCTGGCGCTGCCGGCGCTGCTGTTCTATCTGGCCGCCTACGCCGCGACCAACCTGGGCGCCTTCGCTGTCGTCGCCGCACTGCCTCAGCTGCGCTCCCTGCAGGACTATCGGGGTCTGATCCGCCGCCGACCTGCGCTGGCAGCGGTGCTGCTGGTCTGCCTGCTCGGCTTGGTCGGCACTCCACCGACGGGCGTGTTTATCGGCAAGGTGACCGTCTTCACCGCAGCCTGGGATGGTGGCCTGGCCTGGCTCGTTGTCGTCGCGGCGGTCAACACCGTGGCGAGCCTTTACTACTACCTGCGCTGGTTTGCCCCGGCCTTTGCCCGGGCGGACCGGCCGCGCGAACAGCCGCAGCGGTTGACCGACGTCACTGCCATCACCGCGGGTGTCGCCGTGATCGTCCTCGGCGTCATCGCCGGTCCGATCCTTTCCCTGCTGGGTGGTGGGCTGGTGCGTTGATTGCTGGACGGACAACGGGGAGCGGTGGCCGAGGCGCCGCCCCCCGCTGTACGTCGGAGATCCTGCGGGTCCGAGACTCCGGTCAGTGGCTCTTGAAAAGTCTCTGCATAATGGTGATCTCTTCTTGTTGTGAGCTGATCACCTTATTCGCCAGCGCGATGGCGTCCGGGTTCTTTCCGCCGCCGAGCTCGGACTTGGCCATGGTGATGGCCCCCTGATGGTGCTTGATCATATGCTCCAGGTACATCTTCGAGCCGGTCAAGCCGTCAGCCTGTGCCAGCTGTTTCAGCTGGTCCGGGCTCATCATGCCGTCATCGCCGCCGTGCTGCATCTGGCCGGACGGCATGTCGGCGTGGCCCCAGGAGGAGAGCCAGCCCTTCATGGTGGTGATCTCGGGCTGCTGGGCGGCCTTGATCTGTGTGGCCAGCTTGGCGACATCGACGGGCACGCCCGACTTCTTCAGCAGCAGATCGCTCATCTGCACCGCCTGGGCGTGGTGCGGGATCATCATCTGGGCAAACATGACATCGGCAGCATTGGCGTTACCGGCAACGCTCGAGCTGGTTTGCGGGGACGTCCGCGGCGTGCTGCTCATGTCATGGCCGGCCATGCCGCCATCGTGGCCGGAACAAGACGCCAGGACGAGTGCCATGACTACCAGGGCGGGGCCCAGGACCGTACGAATGGGTCGTTGCATTGGGAAGTCCTTCTGTGTTTGGACATACAGGATGTGCGCGCGTCGACCTTGGTCCGCGGCGCGCGAGTGGGAAAGCAAACACAGCTGGATCAGGTTCGGCTGATGGACAGCTCCACCAGCGAGGGGCAGCGCGACAGTACGGGCAACACAGGCAGGGCCCAGCGTGGCCGGTACGGCTCGCTCGTCGGCGGCCTCGGGTGCGTTGACGGCATCCGGAGGTGCCAGCCGAGGACCAGCAAGGTCAATGCCAGCAGGCAGCACATCATCATGGCGTGCTGCTCGCAGCCGTCCGTGGCGCAGGTCCCCATCAGTCCAGCGTTGAGGTCACCACCCATTGATGCCGCCATGGTGTGGTCAGTGAGATGACTGGGTGGTGCCTGGACGGCGTGCATTCCGGCCGCGGCTGTCTCCGGTACGGAAGGCGGGTGTTGGCCGGACAGCTGGTGCATCGCGATGATTCCGAGTGCGATCGCGACCATGCCGCTGATCAGCAGTAGCCGACGCCACCGGCTCCGTGGGGTGCAAAGCGCCTTCCTGATCACCGGCTCAGATTACAAGCCCGGCCCAACATCGGCGCCAGCAGTTCTGCTGGGCCGACGAGGTGTGCAAGGATCTATGCATGCATGCAGATACGCAGGGATGCGGGCTCGAGATCGACGGTCAGTACGTTGAGCTGGCGGTCGAGGTCTTTTCCATGCTCGCGGACGCCACTCGCGTTCGGATCATTCTGGCTCTCAGTCGCGTTGGCGAGCTCTCGGTGAACCATCTGGCTGATCTGGTGGACAAGTCACCCGCCGCCGTCTCCCAGCATCTGGCGAAACTGCGGTTGGCCCGGATTGTGGCCACCCGCCAGGACGGCACCAAGGTTTTCTACCGGCTGGAGAACGAGCACGCGCGGCAGCTGGTCACCGATGCCATCTTCCAGGCTGAGCATGCCCTGGGCGGGCGGCCTCGCCACCACCACGTCCAGGCGGGGGAGAGCGAGTGATGACTCTCCACAACCACGGAATCGATCATGGTGACCGTCATGGGTGTGAGGCTGTAGCTGGCCATGGTCACGACGCCGGTCATGATCACGGCGCCGACGGGCATCACCATCCGACGGGAGTCAAGGGGTTCTTGTACGGTCTGTTTGTTCCGCACAGCCATGACGCGGCTGACTCGATTGATGATGCGATGGAGGCAAGCAGCAGCGGCATCCGAGCGGTCAAGATCAGCCTGGTGGGGCTGGGGATCACGGCAGTCCTCCAGCTGATTGTCGTCTTGGTCAGCGGATCCGTTGCCTTGCTGGCCGACACGATCCATAACTTCTCCGATGCGCTGACGGCGATACCACTGTGGGTTGCCTTCGTGCTTGGTCGCCGGGTGCCGAGCCGTCGCTACACGTATGGCTACGGCCGGGCCGAGGACCTCGCGGGGCTGTTCATCATCGCCATGATCGCGCTGTCGGCCATTCTGGCCGGGTACGAGTCGGTCCGTCGGCTGTTGCATCCGCAGCCGCTGGACAACGTTGGCTGGGTGATCGCCGCCGGCATCATTGGCTTCGCCGGCAATGAGCTGGTCGCGGTCTACCGCATCCGTACCGGGCGCCGAATTGGCTCGGCCGCTCTGGTCGCCGACGGCATCCATGCCCGGACCGACGGCTTCACCTCACTTGCCGTCGTTGTCGGCGGAATCGGGGTGCTGCTCGGGTTCCCACTGGCCGACCCGATGGTCGGATTGTTGATCACGATCGCCATCGCGGTCCTGCTGTGGGGTACAGCTCGTGATGTAGGACGACGCCTGTTGGACGGGGTCGATCCAGAGCTCCTCGACCAGGCCGAAGCGGCCATCGCCGGCGCCAATGAGGAGAGCTGTCAGGTCCAGCTCCGGTGGAGTGGCCACCGGCTGAACGTCGCCGCAGCGATT
>JBBSQO010000315.1:0-3401 GCA_038244025.1 Propionibacteriales bacterium | reverse complement strand
GAACCGACTTCGGGATCATCAATCGACCCGACCCGTCTATGGTTGGTCTCATACCAAAGAACACCTTTTTGGGTATCGTCCATGGCTCGGTGCCGTCAATCAAACAGCCATCTGAGTGTCTCTCCACTCAATGCCATTACAGAGCACGCACTCACCGCTGGGGCCGTACATCTCCGTCACCCTCGGGCTTGTCTTCTGTTTTTGGCTTCGCAACCCGCCGCGTGAACGTGACTCCCTTGCCGTCGGTCGAGACGGCCAGGATCCGGGACTGGTCGGCCGGCTGGGCAGTGGCGGCCTGCTTGCTACCCGGGACCACCGGCCGTACCGGCTCCCCCATCGCCTTGTACAAGGCCCTGCTGATCGCATCGGTGGCGGGGTTGTGCTTCCTGATCTCGGCCATGAGCCAAGGGTAGACCGTCACACCGCGTGGTAGCACCTGCAAGAGTGGGTGAACTTGATGCCACTCGCAGACTCTGCCGGAGTGGAGGTACAGCGCACGTCCCGGTCATCTCCGCCGACGCCGGACTGTGGAGGGTGTCACCGAGAATGCCCTCCGTGGAGTATCCAGCACTCCTCACTGACCGGCACCACGATGGAGCCAGCCACTGTCGGGCCGAGATGGACGAACCCATCTCCCTGGCCCGGATTCCTGCTGTCCACCCGTCCTACCCAGAACTGATCAATCCCGAAGAGTCTGAATAAGCAGTATACAACAATTATTGCACAACATGCCTTGTGCAATAGTTGTTGTTAGATTATCGTAATGGCATGACGAAGCGCACACCTGCCCGGAAGACGCCGCAACCTCCGCAGCGGGACTACCCAGTCCAGACCATCACCGATGCCAAGGCACTGTCGGCGATGGCCAACCCGTTCCGGTCCCGGATGCTCGACGCGCTCTATGTCGACGGCCCGTCCACTGCGTCTGCCCTGGCCAAGCGGACCGGCCAAGCCGTCGGCAGCGCCAGCCATCACCTCAAGGTCCTCAATGAAGCCGGCCTGGTCGAGGAGGCACCCGAACTAGCCAAGGACCGGCGCGAGCGATGGTGGCGGCTGGTGCACCCCGGCACCCGCTGGTCACGAGCTGAGTTCGCCGATGACGCCAGCGCCGTCACCGCGGCCCTGGCTGCGGAATCCCTTTTCCTGCAACGACAGTTCGAGCGCGCCCGTGACTGGCTGGCCAACTCCGAGTCGGCCGGCGTTTGGGATGGGGCCGCCTTCGTCACCCAGAACTGGGTCACCCTGTCCCCCGATGAGCTGACCGAGCTTTCCGAGGAGCTCATCGCCCTGCTGCAGAAGTGGCGGCACCGGGAGATTCCCGATGACGCGCAGGCGCGGGAGAACGTGTACATCTTCGCCCGAGGGTTCCCCGCCCAGCCCTGACCGCCCAGCCCTGATCAAGCCCATCTCGTTCGGAGCAGCCGCCGAACGGCCTGCTCGCCATGTCCGCACCCATCCCAGGAGCACACCATGCCCAAAAGCTCGCCCACCGAAGGACCCGACCTCGCCGATGTCCATACACTTCACCGCGCGGCGACCGGCCGGAACTTCCACCTGCTGTGGTTCGGCGAGGGGGTCAGCGTGCTCGGCAATGCCACCACCGCCGTGCTCATCCCGTTACTGGCGGTCGTCCATCTCCACGCCGGCGCAGCCTGGATGGGAACCCTCACCGCCGCGGCCTGGTTGCCCTGGCTGGTCGTCGGTCTGCCGGCCGGCGCCTGGGTGGACCGGATGCCGCCGCGGATGGTGATGATCATGGCTGACCTGGTATCGGCTGTGGCGCTCCTCAGCGTGCCGGTGGCCTGGTGGGTCGACGTGCTCACCCTGGTGCAACTACTTGTCGTCGCCCTCGTCGGCGGGATTGCCACGGTGTTCTTCCGTACCGCCTACGTCAAACTTATCCCGCTCGTTGTTCCTGACCAGCAGCTGGAGTCCGCGAACGCGCGACTCTTCGGCACCGAGTCGGCGATGCAGATCGCCGGGCCGGGGCTGGCCGGCTTCATCGCTCAAGGGTTGTCCGCCGCGCTGGGGATTGTCGTTGACGCACTGAGCTTCCTGGTGTCGGCGCTCTGCCTGTGGCGGATCCACCCCGCCACACCCGCTGGTGGCAATGACCATCCGGTGCGGCGAACCGGGTTGGTCACCCAGATCCGCGAAGGCGTTGGGTTTGTCGCCCACGATCGCAACCTGCGCGCGATCACGATCATCGGCGGGTTGTCCAACCTGGGCCTGACCGGCTATGCCGCGTTGCTGGTGCTGTTCTTCGTCCGCGATCTTGGGCTGTCCTCGGCGGCCGTGGGCATGGTGATGATGATCGGCAGCTCCGGCGGCCTGCTCGGGGCCCTGATCGCGACCCGGCTGGCCCGGCGAATCGGTACCGGGAGGGCATCCACCATCCTGCTGTTGATCAGCGGCCCCTCCGCCCTACTGATTGGACTGCCCACCGATGATCACCACGTCTATCTCAGCGTTCTCGGTTTGCTGCTGGTGGGCGCCGTCGTCGTGGCCGGCAATGTCATCCGGGCCGCCTGGCGGATGCGGTACGTGCCGGCCCAGCTGATGGGCCGGGTCGTCACCGCCAGCCAGGTGATCAACTTCGGGACAATGCCGGTGGCAGGCTTGATGGCGGGCTGGATGGGCAGCCACCTCGGCGTCCGTACCACCATCTTCGCGATGGCCGGCATCCATCTCCTTGCCTGCTGGAGCATCCTGCTGACCGCGTTCGGCAAGCACAAGGTGTTGCCGGTCAGGGATACCAACTGAGCCTGTTCTTCCGCCTGATTGGGCATACTGGGCTGATGGAGCGGCCATACCCTCTTCACGGTCCTGACCACCCTGATGATGCCGGTGCCGACAGCGACATCCGCTCCGGCGATACCAGTAGCGCTGATCTGTCCAGGGAGAACCTCGACATCTACGCCACCAAGCAGGGGCCGAGGTATCCCGAGTACGGCGGGCTGGACATCCCGGAAGATTGGGAACTGCTGCCGTCCGGAGATGCGTACGTGACCAGAAAGGTCAAGGCCGCTGGTGTCTACTGGACCTGCTGGCAGCCGCGCGGCCGGAACCGGCCGCACCGGCGCAAGATCGGGATCTGGGCGCCCGCCGAGTCGATCCGGAAGGCGCAGCTGGAGGCAGAACGGACCGTGGCCAAACAGAGAGAGAGAAGCCCCGCGCCCAGGGGGCCAGGCAGCGGCCCGCGAGGAGGATCGCTGCCGAGAGGAGCTGGCCGCGGCCATCCAGACCTACCTCGACTTCGTCCCTGAGTATGCGGAGCTGGCCGCCCAGATCGGCGCCGATGTCAGCGCAGATGCGGCCGTCGTCGGCAGCGGACGGGTCGGCCGCACCCGTACCATCTCGCTGCCGGAACGAGCTCGACTGTCGGGCCATCAAGAACGACG
>JBBSQO010000314.1:0-3409 GCA_038244025.1 Propionibacteriales bacterium | reverse complement strand
CAGGGGTTTTCTGACGGGTGGACCGACCGGATCGGTGTCTGTCCCGAGTGGCGTGGCCGGGGACTGGCCAAGGCCCTGCTGGCCGCCTCCATGCAATCGTTCCGGGCGGCCGGGCTGCAGGCGGCCGGCCTCGGGGTCGACTCCGACAATGCCACCGGTGCCTCCCAGCTGTACGAGAGTCTGGGATACAAGGCCGGTGACACCATGGTGATGTATGTGCTCGAGGAACAGCCTCTCGAAGAACAGCCACCTCCTGCGGAACAACCTCTTGAGGAACAGGACTGACGACGACCCGCTGCCTGGGCGACGCTCTGACGGCGCGATAGGATTAAGTCCATGTCTGGGCATTCCAAATGGGCAACTACCAAGCACAAGAAGGCCGTCGTGGATGCGCGCCGGGCCAAGTCGTTCGCCAAGCTGATCAAGAATGTCGAGGTTGCGGCCCGGATGGGTGGCGGTGATGTGGCCGGCAACCCGACCCTGTATGACGCCATCCAGAAGGCAAAGAAGACCTCGGTACCGAACGACAACATTGACCGGGCGGTCAAGCGGGGCTCCGGCGCGGAGGCGGGCGGCGCGGCCTACGAGGCGTTGACCTATGAGGGGTATGGCCCGGCTGGGGTCGCGATGCTGATCGAGTGCCTCACCGACAACCATAACCGGTCGGCTTCCGATGTCCGGTTGGCCATGACCAGGAACGGCGGCACGATGGCCGACGCTGGCAGCTGCTCCTACCTGTTCAACCGGATGGGTGTGGTCGTGGTGGCCAAGGAGCAGGAGGGCAGGACGCTGACCGAGGACGACCTGTTGGAAGCCGCGCTGGACGCCGGGGCTGAGGAGGTCAACGATCTCGGCGAGGCCTTCGAGATCATCTCCGACCCAGCCGACCTGGTGCAGGTCCGGACCGCCGTCCAGGCCGCCGGGCTGGACTATGACTCAGCCGAGGTGTCGATGGTACCGAGCGTCACCGTCGAGGTGGATGCCGAGACGGCCGGCAAGGTGCTGCGACTGATTGACGCGCTGGAGGAGTCCGATGACGTCCAGAACGTCTATACCAACGTTGACGCCCCCGACGATGCCCTCGCCGACGCTGCCTTAGCCGGCAGCGTGGAAGATCGGGAGGTGAGTAACCGCCACCCGGCTCCACACTAACGACTTCGCCCGAGCGCGAGCAGCAGAATGCGTGCCGACGGAGGCGAAGGTGAGGCGTCGAGGAAGCGTCCGGCTGCATCAGGAGCGTCTGGGGCAGTCCCCTCAGCTGTCCAGGTAGTAAACCGAGGTCTTCGCTCAACCGGTCCCGCTCCAGCTGGCGGCGAGCCGCGCCCTTCGCGCTGGCCGTGGTCAGGGTCGCCAGGATGTGAATAGCCAGCGCGACCAGCGGCGCGGTCGGTGAGTCAGTGATCAGCACCACGGTGCCACCGGACTCGCGGAACGGCGCCACCACGTCGAACGTGTAGCGGCGATACCTCGACAGCGAGCAGGCGACCAGCACATCGGTGGACCGGACATCGCTCAGGATGTCCAACGGCCGGACGATGGTGCCATCGCTCAGGGTAACGTTGGCCAGGCCGGCAGACAGCTCCATGGCCAGTCCATGGCCAGCAGCGAGGCATAGGTGAACGACTGCGCAGCACCGACGATGCACCACCGGCGGGCGGACTCGATGGCGCTGGCCGCCTGCTCGAACGTCCGGTCACTCCAGGCATGGTCAAGTTCGGCCCGCAGATCTTGGCGCTGCTCCTCGATCAGCCGTCGCTTGAGCAGTTCGGCCGGCCGCCGGCCCTGCTGCTGGCCGGGCTTCCGCTACCGGCCAGGGGTAGTCTGCGGACGCCTCATTCGGCCTCCGTCCCGAGGACCAGCCGGGGAGCCTGGTCGGCCACCAGGGTCGCCTGGACCCCGATCGGGATGCTGTCCGCCTGCCGGCAATGCCCGAACCCCAGCTCCCAAAGGATCGGCACCTCGAGCGGCAACAGCAGCTCCGCCATCAGTGGCTGGATCCGGGCCAGATCACCACATTCGGTCCAGCTGCCCAGCGCGATCCCGGTGACACCGTCAAACCAGCCGGAGCGGAGCAAGGTGATCAGGTACCCGTCCAGCCGGTAGGGGTCCTCGGTGACATCCTCCAGCAGGGCGATCCTCCCCTGGTCGGTGGGGAGTTGATCCGCACTGGCTGCGTTGACCGGCGCAGGGTAGTCCGAGCGGCGACCGGCTGAGCCGGGTTGACCACCCGAGGAGGCGGCGCGATCACCGCAGGAGGCGGCACGGGGCCGGGCACCTCGGGTCATCGCCAGCAGGCTCAGGTTGCCGCCCACCAGCCGGCCGGTCGCCGTTCCTGGCGCTAGCGTGGTGGTCGCGGGCGCGGAGTAGGCACGCCCGGCCCAGGGCTCGAAGATTGCCCGCCGCAGGCTGTCGATGGCGACCTCGTCATCGAGCAGGGCACCGGTGGCCAGCATCGGCGAGAACCAGCTGGCCAGGTCGAGCTGATCGGTCCAGAACTCCTGGATCGCTGTCACGTCCGAGCTGCCGAAGAGCGGCTTGGGTATCGCCTGTCCCAGTTTCGCCACGTCCAGCAGATCGAGGATGCGGACCGCCCCGTACCCACCGCGAACACAGAACACCGCGGCAATCTCCGGGTCGCACCAGGCCGACTGTAGGTCGGCGACACGCTGCAGATCGCTGCCGGCCAGGTAGTCGGCGTGCTGATGCCGAGCCCGCACCGAGTCATAACAGACCGGTTCCAGCCCCCAGAGGTCCAGCAGCCGCAGGCACCGGTCGAGCTGCTCGGGCGGCGGCGGCCCGGAGGGAGCAACCAGCCCGACCCGGGCACCGGGTCGCAGCGGACCGAGTTCTGGATGACCATCTGTCGCTGCCCAGATCGGTGGATGCCGGGAGATTCGTGGTTGCATGGGTAAGGAGACCTCTCAGATGTCCGTCTGCGCCAGAGCTGAGGGCAGCACCGACCACAGTTGGCGGGTGTACGGATGTAGCGGATCGAGCAGGACGTCCTCCACCGTCCCCTCCTCGACGATCCGGCCCTGGTGCATCACCAGCACCCGGTCGGCGATGTTCCAGGCCAGGCCGAGGTCATGGGTGATGACCAGCGCGCCGAGCCCCAACTCATACTTCAGGCGGAGCAGTACGGCAAGGATCTCACCGCGCGCGGAGGCGTCCAGGCTGGCGACCGGTTCGTCGGCGACCAGGAAGGAGGGGTCGAGAGCCAGGGCGCCGGCGATCACCACCCGCTGTCGCTGGCCGCCGGAGAGCTCCTGCGGGATGGCGGTGAAGAAAGACTCCGGCGGGGACAGCTCGGCCCTGGCCAGGGCGCTGGCAACGGTCTCGCGTTCGTCGCCGGGCATTCGGTGCAGTCGAACCCCCTCGGCAACGGCCTCATAGCCCGAATGCTTCGGGT
>JBBSQO010000313.1:0-3410 GCA_038244025.1 Propionibacteriales bacterium | reverse complement strand
TGAGGTGAAGCAGCTTGGCTCCACCAGTCAGATGGTGGTCGGCATTGCCGGCTTGGTCGCCTACATCTCTTCGTACACGACGTTGTTGCCGGGCGACGTCATTCTGACCGGAACACCGGAAGGGGTCGGGCCGATGCAGCCGGGCCAAGAGGTCAGTGTCGAGATTGACGGGATGGGCATCCTGACCAACACCGTCGTCGCCCAGCAGCGCACCATCCCGGCCACTGACACAGCGACCCCGGCAGGAGAGTGACGTGACCGAGTCCAGCCACCAGCCCGACACAGCAGCGCCCGCGGCGGAGACCGACATGGTGCTCGGCGGGATCGCGCCCGCCGACGTCCGGGTGCGGTTCCCGCCATCGCCGACCGGTAACCTGCATGTCGGCAACGTCCGCAGTGCCTTGTTCAACTGGGTCTTCGCCCGCCACTACGGCGGTACGTTCGTGCTGCGGATCGAGGACACCGACGCGCTCCGCAGCACCGAGGAGTCGATGCGTGGGGTGCTCGATGCCCTGGAATGGCTCGGACTGGACTGGGACGAAGGACCGGAACGGGGCGGGGAGTACGGTCCGTACATCCAGTCCCAGCGCGGCGACCTCTACCGCGACGTGGTCGGCAAGCTGCTCGACGCCGGGCACGCCTACCGCTGTTACTGCACCCGCGAGGAGCAGGAGGCCCGGGAGGCCGAGCGGCCCAAGGGCTCGCCGTCCGGCTACGACGGCTTCTGCCGTACCCTGCCGCACGACCGGATCGCCGAGCTGGAGTCCCAAGCAGCCCCATCGGTGGTTCGGATGCGGGTGCCCGACGACGACATCGCCTTCGATGACCTGGTCCGTGGACACGTCGTCTTCCATGCCGCGAACGTGCCGGACTATGTCATTGTCCGCGGCAATGGTGAGCCGCTGTACACCCTGGTCAACCCGGTCGACGACTCGCTGATGAAGATCACCCATGTGCTGCGCGGAGAGGACCTGCTGTCGTCCACGCCCCGCCAGATCGTCCTGTACCAGGCGCTCGCCCGGCTCGGGGTGGGCTCCGGCCGGACGCCAGCCTTCGGTCACCTACCGATCGTGATGGGCGAGGGCAACCGTCGGCTGTCCAAACGGGATGCCGGATCGGGGCTGGCCGAGTACCGGGAGCGCGGCTTCCTGCCCGAAGGCTTGCTGAACTACCTGGCCCTGCTCGGCTGGGCCATTGCCGAGGATCGCGACGTGTTCGGGCTGGCGGAGATGACCGAGGCGTTCGACATCCGTCGGGTCAATGCCAACCCGGCCCGGTTCGACCCGCGCAAGTGTGCAGCGATCAACGCCGCGCACCTCCGGCAGCTGCCAAAAGAGGAGCTCACCGCCTATCTGGTGCCTTTCCTGGTGTCGGCGGGGCTGGTCGCCGACCCGCCGGACCGCGACCAGCTCGACAAGCTGGCGAAGATCCCCCCGCTGGTACAGGAACGCATCAACACCCTCTCCGAGGTCGTCGAGATGGCCGGCTTCTTCTTCACCGCCGACGCCGACCTCACCATCGACGATGCGGTTGCGCTCAAGGCCGACGCGCGGCCGGTGCTGGACGCGGCCTACGCAACCCTGGCGGGGCTGGATTCCTTTGACCACGCGGTGATCGAAGCCGCCCTGCGCGCCGCCCTGATTCAGGGCCTGGGGTTGAAGCCGAGGCATGCGTTCGCACCCGTCCGGGTGGCGGTCAGTGGCAAGAAGATCTCACCGCCGCTGTTCGAGTCGCTGGAGCTGCTCGGCCGCGAGTCTTCCCTGGCCCGGATCGATGCCGCTCGCACGACCTTGCCCGTCTCGGCACAGGGCTGAGACGTCACCGATGAGTCGTGCCAGATGAGTAGGCAGCTGCGCCCGACCGGCTTGGGCGCCGGAGCGTCCGGCTATCTGGAGCCGCCGGCCGGGGTGACCTATCCGCAGCTGTTGCGGGGCACCGCGGATGAGTGGTGGCGGCCGATGCTCGGCATCGTGCTGGGGATCTCGATGTACTTCCTGGTCATCCAGGCGGTCAACCAGGCGATCGTCGGAATCGGCTGGGCCGTCGGCAGCCGACGGCAGACTTATGCTGCGTTCTTCGCTTCGGCGGTGAAGCTGGAACGCCCGATCGGCATGTTGGCCACCAACCTCGCCATTGCCGCCTTCATCCCGATCACCTGGCTGCTGATCGCGCTGATCCACCGGATCCGGCCGCGCTGGCTCTCTTCGGTCCGGCCGTGGCTGCGCTGGCGGTATCTGACCCTCTGCCTTGTCATTGCGGCCGTCGTCTTCTCCTTGGTACTGCTGCTGTCCTCGCTGCCTGGTCACCAACTGAAGGTTTCGCCGCAGCCGGGCTTTTGGAGCTTCCTGGCGGTGATTGTGCTGACGTCGCCGCTGCAGGCAGCCGCGGAGGAATACTTCTTCCGTGGTTATCTGATGCAGGCCTTCGGCAGCCTGGTCGCCAACCCGTGGTTCGGCGTCGTCACCTCGGCGGTCGTCTTCGCCCTCTTCCACGGCGTGCAGAGTCAGGCACTCTTCATCGACCGGCTTGCCTTCGGCCTGTTGGCGGCCACCTTGGTGCTGAAGACCGGAGGATTGGAAGCGGGCATCGCGGCACACGTGATCAACAACATTTTCGCCTTCGTGCTGGCCGGGCTGACCAGCTCGATTGCCACGGTCAGGGCGCTGACCAGTATCGGCTGGCTGGATGCCCTCGTCGATGTCGGCGGGTTCGCGCTGTTCGCGGCGATCGCCTGGTGGGCGGCCTTGCGGATGACGATGCAGGTCACGGTAGGGAGCAAGCCGAGTTTGCCCGCGGGTGGCCGGAAGCCAGTTTGAGCGAGGTGCCTGTGTGCAGTAACGTTGTCGCTCGTGCCCATCACGCTGGGCGCGGTGGGGTATGGGGTAATTGGCAGCCCGACTGGTTCTGGTCCAGTTAGTCTAGGTTCGAGTCCTAGTACCCCAGCGAAGGCTGTCAAATCGTTTTGCTGGCGATTCGCTGGTTTTCTGCCGCAGTTGATAACCTTCCGCGGTCGGCTTGTCCGGCCAGCTAGGGCCCCGTTGTGTAGCGGCCTAGCACGCCGCCCTCTCAAGGCGGTAGCGCGGGTTCGAATCCCGTCGGGGCTACCCGTTTGAAATGCCGTCTGGCTAGGGCATATAACCGCTGGCAGCCTGTCCCGGTTGCTGCCGAGATTGGGGCCAGGCCGCACACAGGCCGCAGCAGATCGAGAATCATCGGATCGGCCGGACCTCGCCCGGGACTGTGCGGCCTGTCAAGAGTAGAGCGTCGATCCGGTCTGCCACGTCGTCGCTGTGATCGTCGTACAGATGGCCGTACCGGTCCAGCGTGAACGCGACCGATGAGTGCCCGGCCCACACGCTGACCTCTTTCGGGTTGGCCCCGGCTGCCGTCATGATCGCAACAAAGGTGTG
>JBBSQO010000312.1:0-3427 GCA_038244025.1 Propionibacteriales bacterium | reverse complement strand
TGGTGCGGCTAATTCCGACAGGTCGGCGCGGACCTGCCGTGGTGTGCTGCCCGCCACGATCGAACGGGCCAGCACCATCAGGCCGGCGACGTAGTGGGGCGGCAGCGCCAAGGTCCAGGCGCCGGGGCCACCCAGCCGCTGATGGGTCGCCGTGGCCGAGGCGATGATCGCCGACCGGGACAGCACCACCCCCTTAGGTGCCCCGGTCGAGCCGGAGGTGCTGACAATCGCGGCCGCATCAGGCTCGCTGACGGGCAGCTCGGCCTGCAGCATCGTGGTCGTGGCGGCCGCCTCGGGTTCGCCGGCAGGAAGCGGTGCCATCACAGGACCGCCGGCCAGCGCCAGTTCCAGCGCACTGAGCGTCTCCTCCGCACCGGTCAGGCACAGCCGCTGACCGGTGGCTTCGATGAACGACACGCATCTAGGCTAGGCCACGTGCCGCCAGCCGAACTGCAGGTCCCGATGAGCCAGCTCGTCGCTACCGACGAGCTGTTCGACAGCGGTCAGGTCTTCGACATCGAGATGCCGACCAGATTTCGCGGCATCACCCGCCGGCAAGGGATGATCATCCGCGGTCGGGCCGGCTGGGCGGAATGGAGTCCCTTTCTCGACTACGCGGGTGCCGAGCTGGTGCCGTGGCTGACCGCTGCGATAGAGGCAGCCGAGATCGGTTATCCCGCGCCGGTACGAGACCTGGTCCCGGTAAACTGCACCGTGCCCGCCGTTGGCCCCGAACAGGCCCACGCCCTGGTGCTCGACTCCGGCTGCCGGACGGCCAAGGTCAAGGTGGCCGAGCCCGGACAGTCCCTGGCTGAGGCGCTGGAGCGGGTCGAGGCCGTCCGGGACGCACTCGGGCCGCAAGGGGGCCTCCGAGTCGATGCCAACGGTGCCTGGGATGTGGCGAGCGCTGCCCATCAGCTGCGCGCCTTCCACCGGTTTGATCTTGAGTATGCCGAACAGCCCTGTGCTGATGTTGAGGAGCTGGCCGAGCTGCGTCGGCTCTTTGCCCGGGCAGGGACCGGGATCCTGATTGCCGCCGACGAGTCGATCCGGCGGGCAGCGGATCCGTTCCGGGTCCGCGACCTGGCGGCGGCCGACATCGCCGTGCTCAAGGTACAGCCGCTGGGCGGCGTCAACCGGTGCCTGGAGATCGCCGAAGCGATCGGGCTGCCGGTGGTGGTGTCCAGCGCACTGGAGACATCGATCGGGATCGCGGCCGGGGTCGCCTTGGCTGCCGCACTGCCCGAGCTGCCGTTTGCCTGCGGCCTGAACACGGTGACCCTACTGGCCGACGACTTGGTCAACGAGCCGCTGAGCGCGGTTGATGGCGTGCTGCCGGTGCGGTCGGTCCAACCTTCGGCGGCAGCGTTGGCGAGAACTGCGGTGGGCGAAGGAGTCCGGGCCAGCTGGCAGGCTCGGCTGGCCGAGACTCGGGAGCTCAGGCAGCAGTGACGGCCATGACGACACCGCCCGGGACTGCCACAACCCTGTGCGCCGGGGTGCTGCTGGATGAGCTGGCCCGGCAGGGAGTCCGCGACGTTGTCGTCTCTCCCGGCTCGCGTAGCGCGCCGCTGGCCTACGCGGCCTTCGCCGAAGATCAGGCCGGCCGCATCACGCTGCATGTCCGGATCGATGAGCGAAGCGCCGGCTTCCTCGCGCTCGGCCTGGCCAAGGCCTCGGGTCAACCAACCGTCGTGATCACTACCTCCGGGACCGCGGTGGCTAACCTGCATCCGGCGGTGCTGGAGGCGTGGCACTCAGCTGTTCCGCTGCTGGTGATCAGCGCCGACCGGCCGGCCACCATGATCAACACCGGCGCCAACCAGACCACCGACCAGGTTGGCATCTTCGCACAGCACGTACGGGCAGAGGCGCGGATCGCGGCGGAGTCGGCGGCACCGGATGCCTGGCGGTTCGCGGTCAGCCGACTGGTGACTGTCGCCGGCGGGACGCGCTCCCAGCTGCCGGGCCCGGTCCATCTGAACGTCGAGCTCGTCGTTCCGCTGACTTTCCAGCCGGTGAAGCTTCCACCGCGGCCCGATCGCAGCATCGCGCCACTGGTCCCCAAGGTGGAGCCGCTGCGGCTGGATCCGGGTTCGCGTACGGTCATCGTCGCCGGCGACGCGCCTGCCGAAGTAGGGAAGGCTGCCGTGGCGCTGGCCCGGTCGGCCCAGATTCCGTTGCTGGCCGAGCCGTCCAGCAATGCCCGCGCCGGCGCCGAGGCGATCGGTGCCTACCGGATCCTGCTCACGTCCCGGTTGGCTGACGAGATCGAGCGGGTGATCGTCTTCGGACATCCTACCCTGTCCCGGCCGGTGCTGCGGCTGCTGGGGCGCGCCGACATCGAGCTGATCGCCGTCTCGAGCACTGCCGACTGGTTCGACCCGGCAGCGAACGTCCAGCGGGTGGCCTCCGCGGTCGAGCTCACCCCCGGCGACCCGGGCTGGCTGAGCAGCTGGCAGCAGGCCGAAGCCACCATCCGGCCTGCACTGGAACGGATCGCACTGGAACGGGCCGCGCTGGAAGGGATCGCAGCTGATGGCGGAGCCGAGCTGAGCGGCTATGCGGTGGCGAGCGCGGTGGCTGAGTCACTGGGGCAGCGCGATGTGCTGGTGCTCGGATCGTCCAGCCCGATTCGTGATTTCGACCTGACCACGGTCGGTGCAGCACCGGGGCCGCTGGTGTTGGCCAACCGGGGTCTGGCCGGCATCGATGGCACCGTCTCCACTGCCGTCGGCGTCGCCCTCGCGGTTGGCAGGCCAACGCACGCCTTGCTCGGTGACCTGACCTTCCTGCACGACGCGAATGGGCTGATCATAGGCCCGTCTGAACCAACTCCGGCCCTGCGGATCATCGTGGCCAACGACGATGGCGGCAGCATCTTCGCCACCCTGGAGCACGGAGCCGAGGGCTATGCCTCCTGCTTCGAGCGGCTCTTCGGCACCCCGCACGGTGTTGATCTTGGCAAGCTGGCTGGGTCGCTCGGACTGCCGTACGCCCGGGCCGAGTCGGCAGACCAGCTCAGCAGGGAGCTGGCCCGGCCGATCCGGGGCATCGAGATCATTGAGGCGGTGGTCGACCGCTCACGACGGCGCGCCACCGATCAGACCATCGCCGCGCTGAGTGATCTGCTTGGTTGACGCTGCGGATTGGCCCGATCCAGAGCCCCTGCCGGTGGCCAGCGCCGTGGTCCGACCGGCTGCGAAGCACCCGTGGCCGGAGCAAGAGATAGGTCGCCAAGGCCAGGAAACCGCCGGCGCCGGCGAGCAACCCGGCCGGCACACCAGGGATGGCGAGGGTGACGACGGTCAGTCATCGCCACAGCACCCGGCTGGTGGTGGAATAAGTGCTCCGGCCGTGATCCGCTGCCGGTTGTGTCAAGCACGCGCACCCCGATGGGACGCACCAGCGGCCGTGGCGGATTATC
>JBBSQO010000311.1:0-3430 GCA_038244025.1 Propionibacteriales bacterium | reverse complement strand
GAAGAACATGGATAAGGCCGTGCACGACAACCTGATGCAAGGCCAGCCGGTGCCGTTCGCGACGAATACCCTGATGATCGCCGTCCCGCCAGACAATCCCGCCTCGATCTCGTCCTTCAGGGATCTGACGAAGCCCAACATCAAGCTGGTGATCTGCGCCGCCGAAGTGCCGTGCGGTTCCGCAACGCAAAAGGTTGCCAAGGCCGCCGGTGTCAGGCTGAAACCAGTCAGCGAGGAGTCTTCGGTCACCGACGTGCTGAACAAGGTGACCACCGGTGAAGCCGATGCCGGCCTGGTTTACGTCACCGATGTGAAGGGTGTGGGCTACAAGGTCAGAGGCGTCGCCTTTCCCGAGTCGAAGAAGGCCGTCAACTCCTATCCCATCGCTCCTTTGGCCGACAGCAAGAACAAGTTGCTGGCCGATGAGTTCGTGTCGCTGGTCTCGGGTGCCGAGGGGCAGCAGGTGCTGGCAGCCGCCGGATTCGCCCGGCCATAACGATGGCCCGCGCAGGCGTCTCCTCCGGCCTTCCCCGCTGGGTCTTCGTGCCGGCTGCCTTGGGCGTCATCTTCATTGTGCTGCCGCTGGTCGCGATGACGTTGCGGGTGCACTGGTCGCAGTTCCTCACCTTGATCAGCTCAGAGTCCTCGGTGGCCGCGCTGAAGCTGAGCCTGCGTACCTCCCTGGCCAGTACGGCCGGATGCCTCGTGTTCGGCATTCCGATGGCGATGGTGCTGGCCCAGACGTCCTTTCGCGGCCAACGCCTGGTGCGCTCCTTGATGCTCTTGCCGCTGGTGCTGCCACCGGTGGTGGGTGGCATTGCCCTGCTCTATACCTTCGGTCGGCGCGGGCTGCTCGGACAGCATCTTGAGCTGCTCGGCATCCACATCGCCTTCTCCACCACTGCGGTGGTAATGGCCCAGACGTTTGTTGCGTTGCCGTTTTTGGTGGTCAGCCTGGAGGGAACGCTGCGTACGGTGGGGCAGCGCTATGAGCTGGTGGCCGCCACCTTGGGCGCCAGACCCACCACGGTACTGCGTCGCGTCACCTTGCCGTTGGTGCTGCCGGGCCTGCTGTCCGGTGCCGTCTTGTCCTTTGCCCGTGCCCTGGGTGAGTTCGGCGCGACACTGACCTTTGCCGGCAGTCTGCAGGGCGTTACCCGTACGTTGCCGCTGGAGATCTATCTGCAGCGGGAAACCGACCCGGATGCGGCGATCGCGTTGTCGCTGGTGTTGGTGGCGGTCGCCGTCCTGGTCATCGGGTTGGCCCAGGGCGCCAAGAGTTCGCCATGACCCAGGAGTTCTCCAAGATACTGTGCTTCCGAGCAACGGTGGCGGCCCGGGAGCTGGAGGTGGCGCTGGCTCTCGGCCAGGGGGAGCGGATTGCGATCCTCGGGCCGAATGGGGCCGGGAAATCGAGCACTCTGGCGGTGCTGGCCGGCCTGCTCCGCCCGGACGCGGGACGAGCTGAGCTGGGTGACCGGGTCCTCTTCGACATCGGCCGGCACTCCCATCGCTGGCTGCCGGCGCATGCCCGCGGCATCGCCTTGATGGCTCAGGACCCCTTGCTGTTTCCGCACCTCAGCGTGCTGGACAATGTTGCCTTCGGGCCACGCTCGGCCGGTCAAGGCCCGCGCCGGTCCAGGATCACCGCGCGACATTGGCTGGAGCAGGTGGGGGTCGTCGAGCTGGCTGATCGTAAGCCGGCCGAACTGTCCGGCGGCCAGGCCCAACGGGTCGCGATCGCTCGGGCACTGGCGGCGAGCCCACAGTTGTTGTTGCTGGATGAACCGATGGCCGCCCTCGACGTCGGGGCTGCGCCCACCCTGCGCCGGGTGCTGCGCCAAGTCCTGGCCGACCGGGCTGCCATCATCGTCACTCATGATCTGCTGGATGCGCTAGTCCTGGCCCAGCGGGTGGTGATCATGGACGGCGGCAAGATCGTCGAATCCGGTCCCACCGCGGAGGTGATCCGACATCCGCGGACCGCCTTCACGGCCCGGATCGCCGGGCTCAACATGATCACCGGCACCGCCGAAGATCAGGCAGTGCGGCAGCAAGATGGGCATCTGGTCGCGGGCATTCCCCGTACCGACAGCGATCCGGGCGAGCCGGCGATCGCGGTGTTCAGCCCGAATGCCGTCTCCGTCTTCACCGAACCACCGCATGGCAGCCCGCGCAACGCGATCCCGGTCGTGATCACCGAGCTGGAACCTCGCGATGATCAGATACGGGTCCGGGCCGAGACCCGCTCCGGCCAAAGCCTTACCGCAGACGTGACCGTATCGGCGGTCAGCGAGCTGGATCTGTACCCAGGCAGCAGCGTCTATTTCTCGGTCAAGGCCAGCGCAGTCACCATCTATCCGGCTTAGCTTCGCATTCCCTCACCATCCCAGGAACCGTGCCGCCGACAGTGTGACGGCCATCGTCACCCGCAACAAATCGGACCTGGCCGATCACGTTGGCACCATCGCTCAGCCTGAGCCAGTCGAAGCTTATTGATTGTGGATGGCGCCAGAGTTTCGGCGCCGGCGGGCTTGGCTAAGGCTCGACTCTTTCCACGGTGCCAACTCGACCGATGGCACGGTCGAAGGATACGACCGCGCCGACCCCGGCCACCTCGGCACTGGCCACCAGATAGGCGTCGGCAAAGTCGAGGCGGGCTTGCTCGTACAGCTCAATGGTGCGCAACAGCAGGTCCCGGTCGGTGACCACGATCCGACGGTCCAGCACAATCGCGCGCACCAGCCGGGTGACTTCGGGCCGTCGCACCTGATAGAAGGATTGCAGCACGTACACCACCTCGGCGACGATCAGGTCAGCCAGCAGCAGCTCGTCGGCCTCAGCCAGAAACCGAGTAGCACGCCGAGCCTGATCGGGCGGATCCCCGGTCAGATGCCGGATCAACACGTTCGTGTCAACGAACGCCGTCATTTGCCACCCAAGCTTCGCCTGGTCTGCTGCCTTACCTCCTGCCAAGGAGTTCCGCGCTTGGCGGCCGGAACACTAACGCTGCCAGCCAGATCCAGTAGATCCGGTGAGGCAGCGATCACGGCCCGGCCGTCTTCCACCCGGAACACCAGCGCATCTCCCTCCTTCACGCCCAGCGCATCCCGAACCGTCTTCGGGATCGTGACCTGCCCCTTCGAGGTGATCCGTGCACTAGTCTCCATTCCTTACCTCCATCAACAAGTAAGGATATCACCTGGGCCAGTCGCCCGAATGCTGATCGCTCAGGCGAAGGCAGAAGGGCTGGTGCTGGCATCTCATGACGCCAATATCCACCGCTAGGACGTCGACGTTGTCTCGCTCTAGCGAACGCTGCGATGTGCAGCACGTTGGCGGAGGACAGGGGACTCGAACCCCTGAGGGCTTGCACCCAACCCGGCTGCCCTGGCATCTGCAGATGTCGCCGCCGTGCGCGGCGGCGTGG
>JBBSQO010000310.1:0-3459 GCA_038244025.1 Propionibacteriales bacterium | reverse complement strand
GGACCTCGGCGACATCCGGCTGCTGGAGAAGCTACTCGGCCAGCTCGACGGCACCGGTGCGCTTGACTGGATCCGGGTCTCGTACCTGCAGCCGGCCGAGATGCGGCCAGGCCTGGTCGAGACTATGACCCAGCTTGACCATGTGGTGCCCTATTTCGACCTGTCGTTCCAGCATGCGTCGAAGGCGGTCTTGCGCCGGATGCGACGGTTCGGCGACCCGGACTCCTTCCTCGGCCTGATCGAGGCGATTCGCCGGCTCAGCCCGCGGGCCGGTATTCGCAGCAACGTGATCTGCGGTTTCCCCGGCGAGACTGCCGAGGATGTGCAGACCCTGGCTGGTTTTCTTACCGAGGCCGGTCTGGATGCGATCGGCGTCTTCGGCTACTCCGATGAGGATGGGACCGAGGCAGCCGGGCTGGGCGGCAAGCTGGCGGGCGAGGAGATTGAGGAGCGACGCAGCCACCTTGCCGACCTGGCTGATGAGCTGGTCACCCAGCGGGCCGAGGAGCGGATTGGCGAGCAGGTCACGATCCTGATCGAGCAGTACGAGGATGGGGCCTGGGTCGGGCGGGCTGCCCACCAGGGGCCGGAGGTGGACGGCAGCACCCGGATCGAGGGCGACCTGTCCGGCATCACCGTCGGCGCAATGGTGCCGGCCCGGGTGATCGCCAGTGAGGGCGCCGACCTGGTGGCCGAGCCGACGGGCAGCCCGCGATGAGCGCCGATCCGGCGCCGGAGACCTCAGCCGCGCCGGAAACGTCGCCCTGGAACATCCCCAACGCCCTCACGGTGCTGAGAGTTCTGCTGGTCCCGCTGTTCGGCTGGATGCTGCTGTCCCATCCGCAACAGACCTGGTGGCGGGTCGGCACTACCGTACTGTTCGTTGCTGCCATCCTGACGGACACGCTGGATGGGCACCTGGCTCGGAAGAACAACATCGTGACCAGGTTCGGCAAGCTTGCCGACCCAATTGCCGACAAGGCGCTGACCGGGATGGCCTTTATCGGGCTCAGCATCATCGGCGAGCTGTGGTGGTGGGTGACCATCTTGATCCTGGCCCGGGAATGGGGCATCACCTTGATGCGCTTCTGGATGCTGCAGTACGGGGTGATGGCGGCCGGTCGTGGCGGAAAGCTCAAGACGGTGCTCCAAGCCGTGGCGCTGGGGCTCTTTCTGCTGCCGCTGCCGGAGCTGATCGTGCCACTGTCCTGGGCGGTGATGGCGGTGGCCTTCATCATTACCATGGTCACCGGAGCCGCTTATGTCCGTGATGCGGTCCGGCTACGCAAGGCCGCTCGGGCAGCTCACCGGCCTCCTCCGCTGCCCGACTTCTGAGTGGAATGGCTGGACGGTGACCGCGCTGCAGCTCGCCGAAGAGGTGATCCATACTCTGGCCGGCCGGGAGGAGACGCTGGCCACCGCCGAGTCGTTGACCGGTGGCCTGCTCGGGCAGCTGCTGACCAGCGTGCCCGGCGCCTCTTCGGTCTATCGCGGTGGGCTGATCACCTACGCCACTGATCTGAAGAGCCGGCTGGCCGGGGTTGCCACCGAAACGCTGGACCGGTACGGCGCGGTGGCCGAGCAGACGGCAGTCGAGATGGCACTGGGTTGTGCCCGTACCTGCCTTGCCACCTGGGGACTGGCCACCACCGGCGTCGCTGGACCGGACCCGCAGGAGGGCAAACCTGTCGGTACGGTGTTCGTTGCCGTGGCCCGGCCGGCTGCCGGTGGCATCGCTAAGCTCACCGAAGTTCGGCAGCTGGCCCTGCCCGGCACCAGGCTGGCGATCCGCGAGCACTCCGCGGAAGGAGTGCTGGCGTTGCTGCTGGAGTCACTCCCGGTCTGATTGCTGTCGCCCGGGACCAGGATCTAGCAAAACGACCGTTTCCGACGCTCGGAAACGGTGATTTCCGAGATCTCGACGCCGACTGCGAGAGCCGGAATAAGTTTTCTTTCCCGGTAGTTGACATTTCAACAGTGCGAGTTGGCCTTCGACGGAAAGCGAGCAGCAGCCATGCAGTTCGGAATCTTCTCGGTAGGCGACGTGACGCCTGATCCGGGGACGGGACGCGCTCCCAGCGAGCACGAGCGGATCAAGGCCATGGTGCGGATTGCCCGCACGGCCGAGGAGGTTGGGCTGGACGTGTTCGCCACCGGGGAGCACCACAACCCGCCGTTCGTGCCCTCGTCGCCGACCACCATGCTTGGCTATGTCGCGGGCCAGACCGAACGGCTGATCCTGTCCACCGCGACCACGCTGATCACCACCAACGACCCGGTGAAGATCGCCGAGGACTTCGCCGTCCTGCAGCATCTGGCCGACGGCCGGGTGGACCTGATGATGGGGCGCGGCAACACCGGCCCGGTCTACCCGTGGTTCGGCAAGGACATCCGCCAGGGCATCGAGCTGGCGGTGGAGAACTACGCGCTACTGCACCGGCTGTGGCGCGAGGACATCGTCGACTGGGACGGCAGGTTCCGTACCCCGTTGCAGTCCTTCACCTCGACCCCGCGGCCACTGGACGGGGTGCCGCCGTTCGTCTGGCACGGCTCGATCCGCAGCCCGGAGATCGCCGAGCAGGCCGCCTACTACGGTGACGGCTTCTTCGCCAACCACATCTTCTGGCCCAAGGAGCACTTCGTCGCGCTGGTCAACTACTACCGGCAGCGGTTCGAGCACTACGGCCACGGCGCCGCTGACCAGGCCATCGTCGGCCTCGGCGGCCAGGTCTTCATCCGGAAGAACTCCCAGGACGCCATCGAGGAGTTCCGACCATACTTCGACAACGCGCCGGTGTACGGCCACGGTCCCTCGCTGGAGGAGTTCACCGCCCAGACACCGCTGACCGTTGGCAGCCCACAGGAGGTGATCGAGAAGACGCTGAGCTTCACCGAGCACTTCGGTCACTACCAGCGCCAGCTGTTCCTCATCGATCACGCCGGACTGCCGCTCAGCACCGTCCTCGAACAGCTCGACCAGCTGGGCGAGATTGTACCGGTGCTGCGCCGCGAGCTGGATGCCAGCCGGCCGGCGCACGTGCCCGGTGGGCCCACCCATGAATCCCTGCGGGCCCAAGCACTGACCCCGAAAGCACTGACCCCGAAAGCACCGGCCCCGAAAGCGAAGGAGAAGTCCTGATGACCGAAAATGGCCGCGCCCAGGCATCGATGATCCCGTCCGCACGGCGTAGCCTGGCGGTTGTCTCGGCCGGTCTCGGTCGGCCGTCGTCGACCCGGTTGCTGGCCGACCGGCTGGCCCAGGCCACCACGGAATCCCTGGCTGAGCAGGGGATCGAGGCCCGGCTGGAGATCATTGAGCTGCGCGACATTGCCGTCGACATCACCAACAACCTACTGACCGGATGCCCGAGCCCCGCCCTGCGCAGAACGCTGGAGGCATTGACCAATGCCGATGGTCTGATCGCGGCCACCCCGATCTTCACCGGCTCGTACAGTGGT
>JBBSQO010000309.1:0-3497 GCA_038244025.1 Propionibacteriales bacterium | reverse complement strand
CAGGCCGTGCTTGGGCGCCGGCAGCCCTGCGGCATCCAGTACCGCACCGAAGGCACCCCGTTCCTCACACCGATGAATCGCTTCTGGGCTGGTACCGACAATGGGTACGCCCTCGTCCTTCAGTGCCTGGGCCAGCCGCAGCGGGGTCTGGCCACCGAGCTGGACGATCACGCCGGCAATCGGGCCGCACAACTGCTCGGCATGGACGACCTCAAGCACGTCCTCCAGCGTCAGCGGCTCGAAGTAGAGCCGGTCGGAGGTGTCATAGTCGGTGGAGACGGTCTCGGGGTTGCAGTTGACCATGACCGTCTCGTAGCCGGCGCCGTCATTGTCCGGAGAGTGCGACAGGGCCATCGAGGCATGCACGCAGGAGTAGTCGAACTCGATCCCCTGACCGATCCGGTTCGGCCCGCTGCCGAGGATCAGCACCGCCGGCCGGTCGCGCGGGGCCACCTCGGTCTCTACGTCATAGCTGCTGTAGTGGTACGGCGTCCGGGCCGCGAACTCGGCCGCACAGGTATCCACCGTCTTGAACACCGGCCGGATGCCGAGCGCGTGCCGAACACCGCGGACCACATCCTCCCGCTGGTGCCTGATGGCGGCGATCTGGGCATCGGAGAAACCGTGCCGCTTCGCCGTCCGCAACACCTCCGGGTTGAGCTCGGCCGCATCCCGTACGGCAGCCGCGACCTCGGTCAGCAACAGCAGCTGGTCGATGAACCACGGGTCGATCCTGGTGGCGTCGAAAACCTGCTGCGGGGTGGCGCCGGCCAGTAATGCCTGCATCACCAGTCCGAGTCGGCCGTCATGCGGCCGGGCGGCCTGAGCTAGCAGCTCCTCCACCGGTTCTCCTGCGGTCCCAGCCTGATGGGTCGGGGCGTAGTCGAAGGGTGCCCGGGGGTCCTCCAGGCTGCGCAGCGCCTTGCCTAGTGCTTCGGTGAAGTTTCGGCCGATCGCCATTGCCTCACCGACACTCTTCATGTGGGTGGTCAGCGTCGTGTCGGCTACCGGGAACTTCTCGAAGGCGAACCGGGGCACCTTGACCACGACATAGTCCAGGCTGGGCTCGAAGCTGGCCGGGGTCCGATGGGACAGCGGGGGGGATCCTGCGGGGGAGCCCCCCTCGGGTGTGGTGATGTCGTTCGGGATCTCATCCAAGGTGTAGCCGATGGCCACCTTGGCGGCGATCTTCGCGATCGGGAACCCGGTGGCCTTGCTGGCCAGGGCGCTGGAGCGTGACACCCGGGGGTTCATCTCGATCACGATCATCCGGCCCGTTGCCGGGTCGATCGCGAACTGGATGTTGCAGCCCCCAGTGTCAACCCCGACGTCGCGGATGATCTGGATGCCGACGTCGCGCATCCGCTGGTACTCCCGGTCGGTCAGCGTCATCGCCGGGGCCACGGTGATCGAGTCGCCGGTGTGCACGCCCATCGGGTCGAAGTTCTCGATCGAGCAGACCACCACCACGTTGTCCCGGCTGTCCCGCATCACCTCCAGCTCGTATTCCTTCCAGCCGAGGATGGACTCCTCGATCAGGACCTCGGTGTTGGGGCTGGCCTGCAACCCGGCACCGGCCATCCGGCGCAGCTCTGCCGCGTCATGGGCGAAGCCCGAGCCCAGCCCACCCATCGTGAAGCTGGGTCGTACCACCACCGGATAACCGAGCTGATCGGCCGCAGCCAGTACCTCGGGCAGGGAGTGGCAGACCACCGAGCGGGCCACCTCGGCCGGACCGCCGGCCACACCCTGCAGGTTCTCCACGATGGCTTTGAACTGCTCCCGGTTCTCGCCCCGCTCGATGGCCTCGATGGAGGCACCGATGAGCTCGACGTCGTACTTTTCCAGCACCCCGGCCCCGGCGAGTGCAACGGCAGCGTTGAGTGCGGTCTGGCCACCCAGGGTCGCGAGCAGCGCATCGGGCCGTTCCAGTGCGATCACCTTCTCGACGAACTCGGGGGTGATCGGCTCGATGTAGGTGGCGTCGGCGAACTCCGGGTCGGTCATGATGGTGGCCGGGTTGGAGTTGACCAGGATGACGCGGAAGCCCTCCTCCCTCAGTACCCGGCAGGCCTGGGTGCCGGAGTAGTCGAACTCGCACGCCTGGCCGATCACGATCGGCCCGGACCCGATCACCAGGATTGAGGCGATGTCGCTGCGGCGGGGCATCACATACCGTCCGGTCGGACCGAGAAGCCAGGTGAACACTTCGCGTTCGCATCTTCTTGATCCTGCACAGGCAGGCCCTCCTTCGTCGGGCGCTTGGACAGCATCACCTCAATGAAGCGGTCGAACAGATAGGCGGAGTCGTGCGGACCGGCGGCGGCCTCCGGGTGGTACTGAACCGAGAACGAGATCAGGTTGCCTGCCGCGTCGGTGAGCTGCAGACCCTCGACCACATTGTCGTTCAGGCAGAGGTGGCTGACCGAGGCCAGACCGTACGGGGTCTGCACCTGCTCGCCGAGCGGCGCATCGACGGCGAAGCCATGGTTCTGGGCGGTGATCTCCACCTTCCGGGTGCTGAGATCCATCACCGGCTGGTTGATCCCGCGGTGCCCGTACGTGAGCTTGTAGGTGCCGAAGCCGAGCGCTCGGCCGAAGATCTGGTTACCAAAACAGATCCCGAAGTAGGGGATTCCGGCCGACAGTACGTCGATCAGCAGGCTGGTGGCGTGGTCGGCAGCGGCCGGGTCGCCGGGGCCGTTGGAGAAGAACACCCCGTCGGCACCGATCGCCTCGATGTCGGCCAGCGTGCTGCCGGCCGGCATCACGTGCACGTCGATGCCGCGCTCAGCCATCCGGTACGGGGTCATCGACTTGATCCCAAGGTCAATGGCGGCCACGGTGAACCGCCGGGTGCCCCGGGCGGGAATCAGATAGGTCTGGGGCGTGGTGACGTCGGCCACCAGATCGGCACCGATCATGCCCGGCGCCTGCCGTACCCGGCTCAACAACTTGTCCGGGTCGGTCTCGGTGGTGGAGATGCCGACCCGCATCGCCCCGCGATCTCGCAGGTGACGGGTCAGCGCCCGGGTATCCACCTCGGTGATGCCGACAATGCCCTGACTGCGAAGCTCCTCATCGAGGGTGCGCATCGAGCGCCAGTTCGACGGCACCCGGGCCGCATCACGGACCACGTAGCCGGCCACCCAGATCCGAGACGACTCATCATCCTCATCGTTCCAGCCGGTGTTGCCGATGTGTGGAGCAGTCGCCACCACCACCTGGCGGTGGTAGCTCGGGTCGGTGAGGATCTCCTGGTACCCCGACATGGCGGTGGCAAAGACCGCCTCGCCGAACGTTTCGCCGGCCGCGCCGAAACGCTTGCCGGTGAAACTGCGGCCATCCTCCAGCACGAGCAGCGCATTGCCGGGCGGGTGCGCGACCTCAGCCGGGTCCGCCGCGGCCGGGTCCGGCACCGAGATGGCCGAGACAGATCCGGCCGGGGTTGCTGCCGCCGGGACTGACGGAGGGGGTGAAGCGGGCATGACCGTCCT
>JBBSQO010000308.1:0-3548 GCA_038244025.1 Propionibacteriales bacterium | reverse complement strand
TCGATCTCCAGGCGCGAACCGCCCGGCTGACTGGCTGCGCGGCCCTCATCTCTGCCGGGCGGACCAGCGAGGCCATCGCAGAGTTCTCGCTGGTGGGTGCCATCTCGCGAACAGACCCGATTACCGCCAAGGTCCACCAACGCGCCGTCTCCGCCGTGATCGCCAAGGCATCGGGAAACCGGTCCAAAGCAGTCAGGGAGATCCGGACCGGCCTGAACGAGCTGGTGCGCCATCAGGCTCAGTTCGGCAGCATCGACCTGCAGACAGCCGGAGCGATCCATGGCCGTCGGTTGGTAGAGCTGGACGGTGAGCTCGCCCTGTCGACCGGCAGGCCGGATGCTGTCTTCAATGCCATTGAGCGCGGCCGGGCGATCTCGACTAGGCTCTCCCCGGTCACGCCGGTGTCGGCGGAATCGGCCCAGCTGCTGGCCGAGCTTCGGCTGCTGACCGAGGATGCTCGCACGCTCTCTGGCGATCCGGACGCGGCCGACCAGGTGGCTGCGCTGCGTCGGCGCATCAGGGTGCTGCACGATCAGCTCAGCTCCATCTCCTGGCAGGTGCTGGGAGACCGAGCGGCCAACCGGGTGGTCACCATGTCTCAGACCCGGGAGGTTGTCGAGGACCTGGGCAAGGTGCTGATCGTCCTCTGGGAGTCACCGACCGGCTTGTCGGCGGTACGGGTGGGTGGCTGTACACCGCGGATCTTCAGCCTGGCAACGGACCAAGATGTTGGAGAACTTATCCGCCGGGTCCAGGCCGATCTTAACATCCTCGCCTATCCCAGTCTGCCGCAGGAGATGCGTGCCGTGGCCACCGCTTCACTGCGTCGTTCACTGAACGCGCTGGACGAAACCCTGATCGCGCCGCGGCAGCTGTCTGACAAACCCCTGGTAATCATTCCCACGGCCCGGCTGGCTGCGCTTCCCTGGGGCTGCCTGCCGTCGCTGCGGGGACGCCCGGTGGAAGTAGCCCCCACCGCCTCGCTCTGGCTAGGCGGCACGCTGGCAGCCGACCGCACGGCGGGCGAGCTGGTCGTCGACTCGTTCGCCGGTCCGGGGCTGGAGAGCTCGGAGCAGGAGTCGGCCGCGGTGGCTCGGGTCTGGCAGTCCCATGGCGTTCCGGCGACGAACCATGGTTGCCGGCACGCCACCTTGAGCCGGGTTGCCGATGCGCTGTCGAGTGCCACGATCGTGCATGTCGCCGCCCATGGTCAGCATGATCGGCAAAGCCCGTTATTCTCCTCCCTGCAGCTGGCCGATGGACCGATGTTCGCCTACGAGATCGACCCGGAGCACATGGCCCCGCACATCATCTTGTCTGCCTGCGAACTCGGTCAGAACAGCATCCGGGCCGGCGAGGAGAGACTGGGGCTGATGAGCGTCCTGCTCCAGATGGACGCGCAATGCGTGGTGGCGGGCGTAGCCCACGTCAGCGACGAGACGGCCTGCCGGGTGATGGGCGACTATCACCGCCGGCTCGCCGAGGGTACGGACTCGGCCTCCGCCTTGGCCGCCTCGACGGTGGCCAGTGACGACGCGTTCGTGCCCTTCACCTGCTTCGGCAGCTCTTGGCGCGCGACCGGTCCGGCTGTTGGCTGAGGGGATACGGTCGTTGGTGTAAATGCGTCCTGAATGCCCATGCCTGGCAGCGGTCTTCGAGACGGGACGCACAACTTGAGGCTCGGCTGTTGGAGACTGTTGAGATTGGTCGCACGACAGAGCCTTGATTCAAGGTATGAAGTCCTGAAACGCAGGAAGCCATGGTTCACGATGGCTATGGCAGAGATCTGGCTGGTTCAGGCCGCTGGCGTGTCTTGGGATTTCGTCAGTTGTTTGGGGTCGGCGGCTTGCCAGACTTGTTGGGCGAAGGGGCCGCGGCTAGACCGACAGGTCCAACCGGGGTCAGCTACGGAGTACGGATGCAAGCGGCACCCAGGACAGACAGGCTCTTGTGGTGTCCAATATCATCCAGGTTCGCGATGTTCCCGAGCAGGTTCACGACGCTCTGCATGGTCTTGTCCGTCCTGCACGAGGGGCGCCACGATTAAGAGTCGTGGATGCAGTCGATGCGGTGGAGCCGATCGTGGGGGCCCTAGACCCGAATCACCTTGGAGACGAGGAACTTATCGCTCCGCACCTGATCGACAGCGAGGTCACCCACCTTCTCCGTAGCCTCGTCCTCCACAAAAGCATCAGCGATCAGCAAGGAACCTGGCTCTCGATGGCTCCACCCGCCTGACCCTGAGCAGATTCCCGGACGACTGGCAACCAGGTTCACTCGTCACAGAAGTCCAATGATGGCGGCGTGTCGCAGGACCTTTGTGACGGGTCGGCCAGAATCGTGGGTCTCAGCGCGCTGGCAGCAGGCCGACCTTGCGGTAGACGTCGGTGACGGTCCGGTGTGCTACGTCGCGAGCCTGCTCGGCGCCGTCGGCGAGAATCGCCGCCAGCTCGGTCCGCTCCCCCATCAGCTCCATGGTCCGCTCCCGGTACGGAGTGGCGAAGGCACCGACCGCATCGGCGACCGCACCCTTCAGGTCGCCGTACCCCTTGCCCTGAAAACTCTTCACCAGTACGGGAATCTCCTCCCCGGTGAAGGCCGACAGGATGGTCAGCAGGTTGGAGACACCGGGCTTGTTCTCCTCGTCGAAGATGATCTCACGCCCGGAGTCGGTGACCGCTGACTTGAACTTCTTGGCCAGCTTCTTCGGCTCATCGAGCAGCTCGACCAGACCCGTCGGCGAGGATGCCGTCTTGCTCATCTTGATCGTCGGCTCAGCCAGATCCATGATCTTTCCAACCGATCTCACGATGTACGGCTCCGGCACCACGAACGTCTCACCGAACCGGGTATTGAACTTCCTTGCCAGGTCACGGGTGAGCTCGAGATGCTGGCGCTGGTCCTCACCGACCGGCACCCGGTCGGTCTGGTACAGCAGGATGTCGGCGGCCATCAGCACCGGATAGGTGAACAGACCCACCGAGGTGCTCTCCACGCCATACTTGGCCGACTTGTCCTTGAACTGCGTCATCCGGTTGGCCTGACCGAAACCGGTGATACATCCCAGGATCCAGCCCAGCTGCGTGTGCTCGGGCACCTGCGACTGGAGGAACACCGTTGATCGTTTCGGGTCAATCCCGGCGGCCAGTAGCTGGGCCACGCTGAGCAGCGTCCGTTCCGTGATCGCCGCCGGCTCGGTGTCAACGGTCAGCGCATGCAGGTCGGCCACGCCATAGAAGGCATCATGGTCATCCTGCAACGGCACCCATTGGCGCAGCGCACCGAGATAGTTACCCAGATGGAGCGAGCTGGCGGTGGGTTGGGCCAGCGAAAGCGCCCGAGGCTTGGCAGACATGGCGACATTCTTTCACGCGCCTGCCGGCCAGTCACCGCGGTTTCCCGGTCGCTCAGGGTGCGGCTGGTTCCTCCAGTCGCGGCTCCGGCTGGATGCTGCGGACCGCCAACCGGGCGGCCCGACGCCCATCGAGCTCGGTCACCCGGATAGCGACCTGGGCCGGCGCTCGATCGGTCTCGGCCGAATCGAGCTC
>JBBSQO010000307.1:0-3555 GCA_038244025.1 Propionibacteriales bacterium | reverse complement strand
TCGGGTGCGGGTTTCGTCTCCGGCGACTTGTCGTTCTGGTCCGTTCTGCTCATTGCCACTCTTTACCCCGATCGGACGCGGCTTATGCGTCGCATGGTCACCGTTTGCTCAGGTCCGGCCTGGGTACACCGAGGGCACCAAGCTCCGTGAGGGGGGTGTGACATTTCCGACAATAGCGACATTGATGGCAGCTCAACCACAGCCGACGGCGCGGCCGATGGGGCCAGCGACGCGGCAGATGGGGCCAGCGACGCGGCCGACGGGGCCAGCGGCGCGGTAGCCGGCCAGTCAGCCCGAGCGCGACCACTCCTCGTCCTCGGCCTGATTCCCCGCCGGCTCGCCATCGGGGCACTATGGGCGGCGAGCTTGGTGGCCATGGGTGTGGCGGGCTGGCTCGCCGTCCGAGTCATGGTCATCATTAACCTGGCACTGATTCCGTGCGTCGCGGCCGTACTCCTGACTGCATTGTTGCAGCCGCTCAACCAGTGGTTCCGCAACCGTCGCCTGCCCCGCGGCCTTGCCGCCGGGCTGACTTTCGTTTCGTTGCTCCTCATCTTCCTGATCGTCGGTGGGATTACCGGCTTCATGACCGCCAACCGCATCAACGACCTGATCTCCGAGTTCAGCGACTCGTTGAGCCGGCTGCACGACGCGCTCGTCCATGGCTCGCTGCCGATCGGCCAAAACACCCTGAACGCGGTCCAGGACCGGCTCCAAAATGCCCTGAAAGGGCTCAGCCACGGCATCGCCGGCACCGTGTTGAGCGCCACCGAGATGACCGCCCGGTTCATCACCGGGATCCTGCTGACCGCCTTCGTGCTGATCTTCTTCCTCTACGACGGGGAGCGGATCTGGCGGTGGCTGCTGAACAAGTTGCCGGATCCGGCCAGCAAGCGGGCCGAGGCCGCTGGTGAGGCCGCCTGGCTGACCATCTCTGGTTTCGTCCACGGCACCTTCATCATCGCCGTTATCCATAGCGTGGTGATCGGTGGCACCTTGTACCTGCTCGGCGTACCGCTCTTCTTCCCGCTCGCCCTGCTGGTGTTCCTGGGCAGCTTCGTTCCGGTGGTTGGCGCCTTCATCGCCGGTGGCGTGGCGGCCATCGTCACCCTCGGCACCCAGGGTGTGGTCGCGGCGGTGATCTTGTTAGCCGTGCTGCTGTTCGAGAACGAGCTGGAAGCCCATGTCTTGCAGCCGTTCGTGGTCGGGCGGTACGTCCGGCTGCACCCGCTGGTGATCGTGTTGGTACTGACGGTCGGCGCCGTCCTTGGCGGCATCTTCGGTGCACTGGTCGCCGTTCCCGTCACCGGCGTCGCCTGCAACGCGTGGGGACCACTCAACGGCCGGACTTCCCTCGTGGTGACGGAGAATCAACGCAAGACATCGCGGTTGCAGCGCCTCGGGCACGCCCTTGGTCGGCTAGCCGGTCACCTCAGGCAACACCGACGGTAGTGCCCCCAGGGCGATTGCGATCGGTACCGCCGACGCGGCTGCCCAGGCCTGGGGACGACACGCCGCCGGGTACGGAATCGGCGGCCAGACCTCGTCGGCCGCGTCTCCGGCGAACAGTTCCGGCAGCCGGTAGTCGAACCCTGCCGCGGCTCGGAGCAGACCGTGTGCCACTTCCTTCGCCTCCGCCGCGAAACCGCACTGCAGCATGCCGGTCAGGGCAATTGCGGTGTCATGGGTCCAGACGGACCCGCGGTGGTACCCCTGCGGCCAGTAGCCACCGTTGGTGGTGGACAGGGTTCGGATGCCGTAGCCGGAGAACATCGACGGGTGCAGCAGCCGCTGGACGACGAGCTTCTGCTCAGTCGCATTGAGAATTCCGGTGCCGAGCAGGTGCCCCATATTGCTGGCCACCCCATCGACCGGCCTTCGATCAGCGTCCAGGGCCAGCGCGGGATAGCTGCCGAGGCCATCCTCGCACCAGAACGTGGCCCGGAACCGGTCAGCCAGACAGGCAGCGTAGTCGAGCCAGCGCGATGCCCCTGGTCTTTTGAAGGCCACCAGCAGAGCGGCACCACCGACGGCCGCCTGATACGCATATCCCTGCACCTCACACAAGGCGATCGGAGCCTCGGCAAGCGAGCCATCCCGCCAGCGGATGGAGTCACCGGAGTCCTTCCAGCCCTGATTGACCAGGCCCTGACCGGTGGTATCCAGGTACTCCAAAAAGCCGTCGCCGGCAGAATTTCCGTCGGTGGCCAGCCAGTGCAGCGCTGCCTCCAGGTTGTCCAGCAGCGAATCAACCTGCTCCTCAGGCATCCCCGCCTGCCAGGCATCATGCAGCAGGATGATCCACAGCGGCGTGGCATCGATGGTGCCGTAGTAGACCGGCGGCAGCCGGACGTGCTGGCCGGCCACGTCCATCCCGGTCCGGCGGACCTCATGCAAGATCTTGCCCGGTTGCTCGGCAGCAGCGACGTTGTACCGGGTCCCCTGCCGGGCCGCAAGACCGCAGAGCGTGCCGGCAGCCAGCGAGATGTCGACCGGGAGCAGCATCCGGGCCGCGATCAGTGAGTCCCGGCCGAACATGGTGTAGAACCACGGTGCCCCAGCGGCCAGGAAGGTCTGGTCCGGCAGCGCCGCATCGGCCATCCGCAGGCTGTTCAGGTCGCCCCAGGATCGATCGACCAGCCGGGCCAGCCGAGGGTCGGCGTCGGCCAGCTTGGGCACCGGCATCGCCGGGCCGCGAGCGGCGATCCCGGGTGCCGACGGGTCGTCCAGCAGTACCGCCCATTCGACGCAGGTCCGGCCATGGTCGGGAAGGTGGACTGTCCAGCTGAGCCGGATGCTGTCCCCGGTTGGGTGGCTGACCTTGGCACCCGGCGCATCCACCCGGGCCGCCGCCTGCTGCTGTCCGAAGTTCCAGCAGAGTCCATTCGGTGCCGGCGGTCGGGCAGCGGGCAGACCTGCCTTCACCTGCCCCAGGTCGGAGTTGTCCACCACCAGCGCCACCGAGAGCGACACCGTCACCGAGTGACCAAGGTCGGACTCGATCACGACCCCTTCGCTAACTCCGTCGGCCGACGCGCTACGGCGCCGGACCAGCAGGACTCGGGGATCGGCAGTGGCGGAGGGCACCGTGAGGACGTAGTGGAGGTCCACCTCGGTGGCCGAGCGGTTCTGGGTGGAGATCCAGCGCAGCTCATGCCCCTCGACCACCAGCTCGACGCGGGAGACAGCACGAGAGTCCCAGCAGTAGATCCCCTGCGCTCCACCGCCGATTCCACCGTCCGGTGCGGACCAGCATTGGACCGGTACCTGGAAGACACCGGCGAGATCATGCAGGTACGGCTGCCTGCCCAACACAGACGTTCCTCCCCTCACCGAAGACATCCAGAGATCACATTCGAAAAGCTGCCCTTGACAATCCGCCACCCGGACAAAGGATAATCGTGAGATCATTTTGAACGATCAAATTAGCGCATTCCTTGACTACTGCAGGCCGAGGGAGGACCGATGGCAGCACGGCAGACGGTGGTGAGCCTGGCCGGCGAGCTTGGCGTGTCCCGGCAGACCGTCTCAAACGCGATCAATGCACCGGAGCGG
>JBBSQO010000306.1:0-3561 GCA_038244025.1 Propionibacteriales bacterium | reverse complement strand
TGCCGGCAACACGCCGGCCTCCGGCCGGACTGGGGCGATCTGGTACTGGCGGCTCGCGACGACATGGCCGGCCGCGGCCCAAGGTGTCTCCTCGGTCAACTCGGCGCGAAGCTCAAGCCAGCTCTCCGGCTCGCTGGACTGCCGCATTCCTTCGGGCAGCTGGACTCGCGTCGACTCCCCGGGCGCCAGCACCGGAAGCTCAAGCCCCACTTCCTGCCTGCACTCCCCCGCCACCTCCAGCCGGGCGACGAACCGCAGATGATCAGCGCTCAGTGTGTGGTAGCGGTTGTGGATCAGACTGCTGCCGACCCCATCCGGCTCGCCAAAGGTGATCGGCTGGGACACCCGGGCGAACTCGGCCAGGCCCGGGGTGGGGGTGTCGTCGGGCAGCACCATGCCGTCCATCACAAAGTTGCCGTCGTGCACGACCTCACCGAAGTCACCGCCGTAGCCGTAGAACTCGGTACCGTCGGCTGTCCGGGTCAACAACCCATGGTCTCGCCACTCCCAGACAAACCCGCCGTGCAGCCGAGGATAGTTCTCGGTGAGCTGGTCGTACTCACTCAGGCCGCCCGGTCCGTTGCCCATCGCGTGCGCGTACTCACACAACAGGAACGGTTTGCTCCGGACCCGGCGACTCTCGGCTGGGCCGCAGGCCATGATGGTGCCCGTCTCGGCGCCGATGGCAGCGGTCTCGACCAGATTGGTGTACATCCGGGAGTAGACATCGGTGTAGGAGCAGGTGTAGTCGCCCTCGTAATGGACCGGGCGGGACGTGTCCCGGCGGTGCACCCACTGGGCCATCGCGGCCAGGTTACGGCCGGTGCCGGACTCGTTGCCCAGCGACCAGATGATCACCGACGGATGGTTCTTGTCCCGCTCAACGGTGCGTTCGATCCGGTCCAGGAAGGCCGGCTGCCAGCGCAGATCGTCACTGGGATTACCGGCCCAGTTGAGAAAGCTGAAGCCATGGGTCTCCAGGTCGCACTCAGCAATGACCCATAAACCCAGCTCGTCGGCCAAGTCCAGCAGCCGGGGGTGCGGCGGGTAGTGGCTGGTCCGGATGGCATTCACGTTGTGCTGCTTCATCAGCACCAGGTCGGCGCGGGCATGCTCTTCGTTGAAGACGCGGCCACGCAACGGGTGGGTCTCGTGCCGGTTCATGCCATGGAAGACCACCCGGCGTCCGTTGACCGTGAACTGGTCACCGGCAACTCTTACCGTACGGAAACCGATCCGCACCGACACCGTCTCGCCGGTCGACTGCACCGTGGCCGCATACAGCCGCGGCAACTCAGCACTCCACGGCTGCACCGACTTGACCCGCACTGGTCGTACCTCATCGGCACCCTGCCAGGTGACGGCGAGCTGAAGCTCCGGCACGCTCAACGTGACTGGGAAGGCATCGGGCGCGGCAATGATCTCGGCAGCCAGTGAGCCAGCGCCGGTTTCATGATCATAATCGCTCGTCAGCCAGACGTCATCGAGGGCGCCAGCCGGCCGGCCTATCAAGGTGACGTCCCGGAAGATCCCCGGCAGCCACCACTGGTCCTGGTCCTCCAGATAGCTCATCGAGGACCACTGGTGGACCCGGACCACCAGCACGTTCTCGCCGGGCCGGAGAACCTCGGTGACATCGAACTCCTGCGCCAGCCGGCTGCCCTTGCCGACACCGACCTCGACCCCATTCAGCCAGACCCGGTAGACCGACTCGACCCCGTCGAACCGCAGCACTAGCCGCTCCACCTGCCAGTCCGGCATGGTGAACGTCCGTCGATGATCACCGGTCGGGTTCTCATCCGGGACATACGGCGGGTCGATCGGGAACGGGAACTGCACATTGGTATAGATGGGCCGGCCATACCGGCCATCACCGAACAGCACCCAGTGCGAAGGCACCGGCAGCAGCTCCCAGTCGGAGTCATCAAAACCCACCGCGGCCACCTGATCATCGGCCACCGCCACCGACGGCCACAACCGAAACCGCCAGTCCCCGTTCAGGCTCAGCCGCGGCGCATCGCTGTGCAGCCAGGAGCGGGCCGCTGTCCGGTTCCCGGAGCCGGGAGTGAAGTCGTCCAGGTAGCAGGTGGTCGTCATGGCAGCTAACGCTATGTCATTACTCATCCCTTGACCGAGCCCTCGGTCAGCTCACCACGCCAGAACCGCTGCAGCACGATCATCGCCGCCGCCAGCGGAATGATGGAGAGCAGCACCCCCGGTGGTGAGCTGATAAAATTCCGGCAGCCGGTCCACCTGGCTGCGCCAGTTGTTCAGCCCCAGAGTGATCGGGTACAGCTTGATGTCGGCCAGCATCACCAACGGCAGGAAGTAGTTGTTCCAGATCCCGACCAGCTGGAACAAGAAAACTGTCACCAGAGCCGGGGTCAGCGTCTTCAGTCCGATCACGTGGAAGATCCGCAGCTCACTGGCGCCATCAAGCCGGGCGGCCTCCATCAGTGACGTATCGACGGTAGCGCTTGCATAGATGCGGCACAGGAACAACCCGAACGGGGATACCAAGGACGGCAGCAGCACACTCCAGTAGGTGTTGGCCAGCCCAAGTGGCTGAAGAACAGGAACAGCGGCAGTGCCGTCGCGGTACCCGGCACCAGGACACCGCCGAGGATCAGGCCGAAGATCGTCTCCCGGCCGCGGAATTCGTTTTCCGCCAGTGCATAGCCGCCGGCCGGGCGAAGTAGGTGGCAAACAGGGCGCCCATCCCGGCGTAGAGCACGCTGTTCAGAAACTAGCGGATGAAGATGCCGCCATCGTAGGGCCTCATTGGTCTTGGTGCCGCGATCACCACCGGTAGTTCTGCTTGTTCTCCTTGCGGATCTCGGCGGCGACGTCGGCCCATTCGTCCCAGCTGGCCGGTGACTTGGCGCCTACCTTCTTCAGTGACTGCGTCTGGTAGAAGAACGCCATCGGACCGGAGTCCCGTGGCACCCCGTAAACCCCCTGTTGAAGTTGACCTGGTCCCAGATCGCCTCGGTGTAGCGGGAGGCATACTTCTTGATGCCGTAACGGGAGAGGTCGACCAGCCCATTGACGAGCATGAACTCCGGTACGGTGCGCAGCTCGACCTGTCCGATGTCGGGTCCGCCGCCGGCCGCCAACGCAGAGAGCATCTTCTCGTATCCACCGGCCGTGCCGCCCGGGATCCAGACCGCCTGCACCTGCACAGCAGGATGCTTTGCGTTCCAGAGGTCGCAGACCTTCTGCAGGTCCTTCAGCCAGGCCCAGTACGTCAAGGTGATCTTCTTCCCCGGCGTGATCGGCGGGATGGTTGGCTCCGCATTAACCGAGGTGGCGCCAGCTGGCGAACATCCAGCTAACGCTGCCGCTGCGGCTGCGGCACCCCCAAGCCCCAGTCCGACAAACTGTCGTCGCGTCAACCCATCCATGCTCGCTCATCACATGTGATCTTCGAGTGCCAGCCTCCGCTACTACGGTGAACTCGTTCTGTGCATTTGTCAATGCCGCACCGGGCTGATCTCATGACCCGGCAAGCGGTGCGCTTTGTGAGTTCCTACTGATGAATGCGGTAGACGTCGAAGACGC
>JBBSQO010000305.1:0-3565 GCA_038244025.1 Propionibacteriales bacterium | reverse complement strand
ATCTCCGGTCAAAAAGTACTGCCGCACCCCAACTTCAGAGCCCGGTCTCGGCAGGCCTTTAGCTGCTCTAGTGACGTGTTTCTGAGTTAATGACGCACTTTCGCGTTTCATTACACAACATCTTGGGGTCCTGGCTTGTGATCATCTTCTCGTTGTTGTCGGTGGTGGGCAAGCCGGCGTAGCCGGGCTTGTTCAAGTCCTGCCTGTCGGGCTTTGCGGATGGCTTCTCCGCGGCCTTCGTGCTCGTCGGCGGGGGTCACGTAGCCGATGCCGGCGTGCAGGCGGACGGTGTTGTAGTGGTGCCGGGCAATGGCCAGTCGTGCGATGCGACCGGTCCACCTCACCCCACTCATCGAACAATCCCAGAATCGCGGCCACCTCATCGTCGAGGAGTCCATGCAGCGGGGGCGCCGCCCGGCGCCCGGTCGGCGAGACGGTCCCCGGCGCGGCGGACCAACCACCGATACGCGCGCCGCTCCGGCAGCTCCAACACCCCACAGATCCGACGCAGGTTCCAACCCACCTCAAGGGCCTCGTCGACCAGGGCGAGCACCGCGGCCTTGGTGGCCGCGTCGACCCGGTACGGGACCTGGCCACTTAGCCCCAACCGCCTTTTCCCTCGACCAACGTCAGCTTCACCGCGAGCTCCTTGCACGCCTCCGACAACCGGGCCACTTCGGCTTTGGCCTGCTCCAGCTCGTAGTCGCGTTGCTTCCCCGCCAGCCCCGGCTTCGACGCCGCCAACGCTGACAACGCCCCTTCCTTCGCCACCGTGCGGATCCGCATGATCGTCGAACGATCGACCTGCTCGGCCGTCGCGGCCTCGGCGATCGTCACCTCCTGCCGGATCAGGCGTAACCAGATCTCGTACTTCTGCGACGGCGAGAGAAACCGTTTCCGACGTCTCCCAGACCCACCTTTGGACTCGTTCTCGGACATAACCAGATCCTCCTGTACCCGTTGAAGGACCCGTCAGATGCTGTGTGAAGAAGACCTGAAAGTGTGACGCTAACTCAGACGCAACACACTAGCGTGTCGACGACGGTGTCGAGGTGCAACCTCTGCGGCACCTCGGCCTGCGGCCAAGTTGAATGCCGCACGCCGTCAGTTTGCGTACGAGCGTCCGGGTCTAGCGGCATAGCGCCTAGTCGCAGGGGTGGGCCTAAGTGGACTTGAACCACTGACCTCTGCCTTATCAGGGCAGCGCTCTAACCGGCTGAGCTATAGGCCCGGGTACGTGAAGACGCCGCATGCGCGGATGCGGCACCGAACGGAAACACTAGCCCATCCTCGGCGACCGTCTCAAATCGATATCCCGGCAGACTCGTCCCAGTCGCGCCCACCGAGAGATGGGGTGCATCGGTGAACCTCGCCGCGAGCAGCGGCCCACTCATTTGGCTAGATACTCCGCCCGGAATACTCTGTGCGGAGCAGAAATCATCCCATCAACGATCCGGATCAGGAGAATCGACCGCATGGCCGTACTCAGCCCGCTGGCGATTGCCGCCCTCGCGCTGCTGGCCGAGCGCCCGATGCACCCGTACGAGATGTATCAGCTACTGATTGATCGGCAGGAGGACCGGCTGCTCAAGGTACGCCCGGGCACCCTCTACCACACGGTCAACCGGCTGGCCGAGGACGAGCTCGTGATGGTGGTCGGCACCGATCGGGCCGGGAACCGGCCGGAGCGGACCACGTATCAGGTCACCGCCGCAGGCCGCGAGCGGCTGGCCTGCCAGCTGGCGGACATGCTGGCCGTGCCGGCCGAGGAGTATCCCCAGTTTCCGCTGGCAATCGCCGAGGCACACAACCTGCCCAAGGATGAGGTGATCGCCCTGCTGCGGCAGCGGCTGGCTGTACTGACCGCCGAGGTTCAGGTCATGGCGGACACGCTTGCGGGCGGGAAGGTCGCCGCAATCCCTCGTCGGTACTGGATTGATGCGACCTTCATCCAGCGGATGAAAGCCGCGGAGGTGTCCTGGCTCCGAAACCTGCTCGATGAGCTGCAGTCCGGCACACTTCCCTGGCGCGACGATCCAGGTCCGGCAGACAACCACCATTCACCATCCAGCCGCCACCAGAACCACCGCGATAGCCAACGGCAACAAGGACACCATGACTGAGATTGACTCCCCCACCTCGACACCCAAGGCGACAACCCTCGCCCCAGATGACCAGCGCAGTCCCTGGCCCGCACTGTGGGCGCTCTGCCTGGGCTTCTTCATGATCTTGGTTGACACGACCATCGTCTCGGTCGCCACTCCGGCGATCATGACCGGCTTGCCCGCCGACATCAACCAGGCAGTCTGGGTGACCAGCGCCTACCTGCTCGGTTACGCGGTGCCGCTGCTGATCACCGGCCGGCTCGGCGACCGGTTCGGACCAAAGAACCTCTACCTGGTCGGGCTGGTGCTGTTCACCGCATCGTCGGCCTGGTGCGGATTCTCCGGTACGGCGAGCGCCCTGATTACGGCCCGGGTGGTCCAGGGCTTCGGCGCCGCGATGATGACTCCGCAGACCATGTCGGTCATCACCCGTACCTTCCCAGCCAACAAACGGGGCACCGCCATGGGCCTGTGGGGAGCCGTTGCCGGCGCGGCCACCCTGGTCGGTCCGGTCCTGGGCGGGGTCCTGGTCGACTCACTCGGCTGGGAATGGATCTTCTTCGTCAATGTCCCGGTGGGAGTCGTCGCCTTCGTCCTCGCGCTGCGCTTCGTACCCCGGCTGCCCACCCATCTGCACTCTTACGATGTGCTCGGCATCGTGTTGTCGGCGGTCGGCATGTTCTGTCTCGTCTTCGGCATCCAGCAGGGCGAAAGCTATCACTGGGGCACCATTGCCGGGCCCATCTCGGTCTGGTCGTTGATCGGCGCCGGCATCGTCATCCTGGCCATCTTCGTCTTCTGGCAGGCCCGAAACCCCAAAGAACCGCTGCTGCCTCTGGGTTTGTTCAGGGATCGGAACTTCTCACTGGCCAACATCGGCATCAGCTCGGTCGGCTTTGCCGTCACCGGGATGGCGCTGCCGTTGATGCTGTACGCCCAGCAGGTGCTCGGGTTGAGCCCTACCAAGGCGGCACTGCTGATGACCCCGATGGCCATTCTGAGTGGCGTGCTGGCACCATTCGTCGGCAGGCTGGTCGATCGCACCCATCCGCGCTACATCTCCGGCTTCGGACTGCTCTGCCTGATCACCGCGCTCGTCTGGCTGGGGATGATCATGACACCGGATACCCCTATCTGGGAACTGCTGGCGCCGCTGACCCTGATGGGAGTGGCCAATGCGTGCGTCTGGTCGCCGCTGTCGGCGACCGCCACCCACAACCTGTCGATGGCCCAGGCCGGTGCCGGGTCCGGTGTCTATAACACCACCCGGCAGGTCGGCGCCGTGCTGGGCAGTGCCGGTATCGGCGCACTGATGCAGGCCAGGTTGACGGCCAAGCTGCCGCACGGAGGGGCCGGCGGCGCCAAGGTCGACCCGACCGGCCAGCTGCCGGAGTTCCTGCATGCGGGCTTCGCGACTGCGATGGGGCAATCGCTGTTCCTGCCGGCCGGGGGGCTGGGCT
>JBBSQO010000304.1:0-3567 GCA_038244025.1 Propionibacteriales bacterium | reverse complement strand
CGAGGAGTCGAACACGTTCGGCCTCGAGCTGGAGCTGACCGAGGGCATGCGCGTCGACAAGGGTTACACGTCGCTGTACTTCGCGACCGACCCGGAGCGCCAGGAAGCGGTTCTCGACGATCCGTACATCCTGATTGTCAACGGCAAGGTTTCCGCGCTCAAGGACCTGCTGCCGGTGCTGGAGAAGGTTATGCAGTCGGGCAAGCCGATCGTCGTGCTGGCCGAGGACGTCGACGGGGAAGCCCTGGCTGCCCTGATCGTCAACAAGATCCGTGGCACCTTCAAGTCCGTTGCCGTCAAGGCCCCCGGCTTTGGTGACCGTCGCAAGGCCATGCTGGGCGACATTGCCATCCTGAGTGGTGGGCAGGTCATCTCCGAAGAGGTCGGCCTCAAGCTCGACGGCGTTGGCATCGAGATGCTCGGACACGCTCGTTCGGTGCTGGTGACCAAGGACGAGACGACGATCATCGAGGGCGCCGGGGATGCGGACCAGATCGCCGGCCGGGTCAACCAGATCCGTGCCGAGATCGAAAACTCCGACTCCGACTATGACCGCGAAAAGCTGCAGGAACGACTGGCCAAGCTGGCTGGCGGCGTTGCAGTGATCAAGGTCGGCGCCGCTACCGAGGTCGAGCTGAAGGAACGCAAGCATCGCATTGAAGATGCCGTGCGTAACGCCAAGGCTGCTGTCGAGGAGGGCATTGTCGCCGGTGGCGGCGTTGCCCTGCTGCAGGCCGCCAAGCTGTGCAAGCTCGACGACCTCGAGGGCGACCAGGCGACCGGTGCGCAGATTGTGTTCACCGCTTGCCAGGCTCCACTGAAGCAGATCGCCATCAACGCCGGCCACGAGGGTGGCGTTGTTGCCGAGAAGGTTTCCAACCTGAAGTCCGGCGAGGGCCTGGATGCGGCCACCGGCGAGTATGTCGACATGCTCGCAGCCGGGATCAACGACCCGGTCAAGGTGACTCGTTCGGCGCTGCAGAACGCGGCGTCCATCGCGGCCCTGTTCCTGACCACCGAGGCAGTCATCGCCGACAAGCCGGAGAAGGCTCCGGCCATGCCGGCCGGCGGCGACGGCGGCATGGGTGGCATGGGCGGGATGGACTTCTGAGGCCAGACCCGCTGCTGAACCACTGCGAGAGGCGGTCCCTTCGTGGGTCGCCTCTCGTGCTGTTGGGAGACTGTGTCCCTGCGTGGTGAGCGGCCGGGCAGGTGATGGGCCAAGATGGGACCATGACAACGCCGATAGCCATCGTTGATGGGCACAACGACCTGCCCTGGGCCATGCGCAAGGTGGGCTATGACTTTGACACGGTCGACGTCAGCAGATCCCAGCCGCAGCTGCATACTGACCTGCCGCGACTGAAGCGGGGCGGGCTGCGGGCGCAGTTCTGGTCCGTCTTCGTCCCTTGCTCAATGCGCGGTTCTGATGCGGTGACCGCGACCTGCGAACAAGTCGATGCGGTCTATTCGATGGTTGAGCGCTACCCCGAGCAGCTGTCACTGGTGACTGGCGCCGACGGACTGGATGCGCTGCTGGTTCTGGACGGGCCGATCGCCAGCCTGATGGGGGCCGAGGGTGGGCACTCGATCAACAACTCACTCGGGACCTTGCGGGTGCTTTATCGCCTCGGTGTCCGGTATCTGACGCTCACCCACAACGAGAACAACGACTGGGCTGATTCGGCGACCGACCAGCCCCGGGTCGGAGGGCTGACCGCGTTCGGGCGCGAGGTCGTCCGGGAGATGAACCGGCTCGGGATGCTGGTCGATCTCTCCCATGTCTCGGCGGATACGATGCGGGCCGCCTTGCAGGTGAGTGAGGCACCGGTGATCTTCTCCCACTCTTCGGCACGTGCGGTGTGTGGTCATCCTCGCAATGTGCCAGACGACGTGCTCGCAACACTCCGGTCCAACGGTGGCACCTGCATGATCACCTTTGTGCCGAAGTTTGTCTCCTCCGCTGTGTACGAATGGCAGCTGGCAGCCGATGAAGCAGCCGGGGAGGCCGGAATCGCCGCCAATGACTATGTAGCCATGGAAGCGTTCATGGCCAGCTACCGGGAGCCGGTCCCGAAATGCACGATTGACGACGTGGTGGCGCACTGTGCACATGTTCGTGAGGTAGCCGGGATTGATCACATTGGTGTCGGCGGGGACTACGACGGGGTCCGCGAGCTGCCCGAGGGGCTGGAAGATGTGTCCCGTTACCAGGCCCTGTGCGAGGCGCTGATGCAGCAGAGCTGGAGCCGTGCTGACTGCGAGAAGCTCGGCTTTCGCAACATCAGCCGTACGCTGCGGGATGCCGAGGCAGCAGCCAGCCGGCTCCGGGCTGAGCGAGGCCCCTCGCTGGCCACCATCACCGAACTGGATGGCGCAGAACTGGATGCTCCGGAACTGGATGGAACCGCGCTGGACGGTGAGGTGCCGGCGCCGTCATGACCGGGCTGCTGGAGGTCATCGCTCTGCATGCCGCCGATGCTGAACGAGCCGAGGCAGGCGGTGCTGACCGGCTCGAGGTCGTCGGCAGCATGGTTGCTGACGGCCTATCGCCAGAGCCGGCCCTGGTCGGCCAGATCCGGCGGGCGACGTCGCTGCCACTCAGGGTGATGCTCCGGCTGCGCGAGGGTTTCGGTACCGATGGTGGTGAGGTGACGCGGCTCAAGGGGCTGGCTGAGAGTTATGCGTCCGTCGGTGCGGACGGCATCGTCATGGGTTTCCTCAACGGACACACCGAAATAGACTCCGAGGTGCTCGGTGAGCTGTTGACTGAGGGTGAGTGGAACTGGACGCTGCATCGTGCCATTGACTCCTGTATCTCGACCGATAAGGCCTGGCGGGCCATCAGCCGGTTGCCGCGGCTGGATCAGGTGCTGACGGCTGGCTCGGCCCGCGGCGTCACCGAAGGTCTCGACGATCTTGTCATGAGGGCCAAGGCCGAACCTGCTGCCGCGAAGCTGATCATGGCTGGCGGCGGGTTGCTGCCCGAACATGTGCCCTGGTTGGCCCGGGCCGGCGTCCGTGCCTTCCACATTGGCTCCACTGCCAGGCCACAAGGATCCCAGAAGGCCTATGTCGATGCCGACCTGGTGGGAACCTGGCGATCCCTGATCGACACCTCGATTGCCCGGAGCGCTGGCTCGTGACCATCTATGTTGACCCGCCGATCTGGCCCGGCCATGGCAGGCTCTGGTCACATCTGGTCAGCGATGCCTCCTATGCGGAGCTGCATGCCTTTGCCGACAGCCTTGGGATCCCGCGGCGATCATTCGAGCGTGATCACTACGATGTGATTGCCGAACGCTACACCTTGGTGGTGCAGGCGGGGGCCTGCGAGGTGAGCTCGCGTGAGCTGGTGATCCGGTTGGGTGCGGCGGGGCTGCGTCGTCGAAAGCTGTCCCGGCTGGCCTAAGCCGCGACGAAAAGTTTTGGTAATCTATCGACCTCTGGTGTCGTTCAACAACCAAAACTGGGCCAGACGGACAAGAATGGCAGCATGCAACTCGACGAGGCCCGTGAGTTTGTCCGGGCCAACCACCGTGCGGTGCTCGCTACCCGGACGTCCGG
>JBBSQO010000303.1:0-3577 GCA_038244025.1 Propionibacteriales bacterium | reverse complement strand
TCGGATGCCTACCCCTACAGCGAACGGGTCTCGCTCGAGGATGCGACCTCGGACTCGCTAACCCGGCAGGGTACCATCGCGGCGCAGCCGGACACCATGGTCAACTACATGCGTAACTCGGTCAAGGCTGTCGTCGACGCCTACGACGGCACGGTTAAGCTCTATGGCTGGGACGAGGCCGACCCGGTGTTGCAGACCTGGAAGAAGGTCTTCCCGGGTACGGTACTGAACAAGGACCAGATCCCGCCGGACCTGCTGAACCACCTGCGCTATCCGCAGGACCTGTTCAAGGTGCAGCGCCAGATCCTGGGCAAGTATCACGTGACGGATCCGCGCACCTGGTACCTGCAGTCGGACCAGTGGGCGATCCCCCCGGACCCGGTGGGGAGCAGCGGAAAGAAGGAGTCGCCCTACTACCTGTCCATTAAGTGGCCAGGAGATGACAAGGCGATCTTCAGCCAGACCTCGGTCTTCGTACCCGAAGCCCGTTCCAACCTGGCTGCCTTTATGGCGGTGAATGCCGATGCCAGCAGCCCGGACTATGGCGAGTTGCGCATCCTGCGGATGTCGAACCGGGAGCAGATTGACGGCCCCGGCCAGACCTTCAACGCGATGACGACCAATGAGACGGTGGCCGAGCGGCTGAGACCCTTCCTCAACCAGGGCTCTGCCACCATCACCTACGGCAACCTGCTGACCCTGCCGGTCGGTGGCGGCCTGCTCTATGTCCAGCCGGTGTATACCGAGCGGGAGGGAAATAGTGGCGCCTATCCGGCCCTGCGGTTCGTGATGGTGCATTTCGGCCGGTACGTCGGCATCGGCGACACTTTGCAGCAAGCCCTGGACCAGGTCTTCGCCGGCAATGCCGGCGCCGCCACCGGTGAACAGCCCAGCTCGGGCCCTCCGAGCAAGACCTCGGGCACCGCCGACAACCCGGCCGCCAGCAAGGCGTTGCAGCAGGCCAGGACCGCCTTCAGTGATGCCAACAAGGCTCTGAAGAGCGGTGATCTTGCCACCTACGCGAAGAAGAACAAGGAGGCGAACGCGGCGGTCGACCGAGCCCTCACCGCTCTTGGTAGCTGACTCGGGTCGTCGGTTGTCCTGACGTCGTCGGTTGTTCTTGCGTCGTTGGTCTGTTCATGCGTCGTCGGCTGTCTGGTACCGAAATCCGCGTTTCCTACCTATTCGCGGTTATGTGGGCGCAGCTGGCCTGTTTGTACGTGATCCTCATGAATAGGTAGGAAAACGAAGTCATCCGCGACAACCAAGGCCCCGGCTCGTTCCCGCAAAACTGCATGCCAGACGGCCGACTAGGGGACCGGGAGCACATTTTTGCTCACGGATGTCAGTTCTTGTGGTTACCGGGCGTTGCGCGGCCGAGCCAGCCCGTTGAGCAGCGCGTTGGTTTTCAGGCGCTCCGCGGATTGCTGGCAAACGGCCCGAATGTGACAATGGGGCGTTTTGCTCGCAAACTGGCCGGGTGGCGTGGTTGAGATCCCCGGTGGCGCGGAAGGCGACTCAGCACTGTCCGCCCGGGCGGATCACCTTGAGGTCGGGGAAGCCGGCGGCGCGGATCGGGCCGGCCAGCTGGTCGGCGGCGCCGACGATCACCAGGCTCATGGCATCGAGGTCGACGAGCTCGGTATAGGCGGCCGTGGCGGATTCCGCGGTGACCTGGCGCAGCGCTGCCAGGCTGTGGTCGATGTAGTCGGGGTCGAGCTCGGCCAGCACCTGGACGGCGGCCTGGTCAACCACGCCGTCCGCCGTCGCGTACTGCAGTGGGGAGACGCCAGTGAAGAACTGGACCGCGTTGCCAATTTCCTCGGCAGTGAAGGGATCCGAAGAGATGTCGAGCAGCTGCCGGGTCTCGGCCAGTGCATCGGCCAGCACCTCGGTACGGAAGGATCCCTGGACGGCGAAGGTTCCGACCGTACGCATCGGCGCAAACTGGAGGCCGACACCGTAGGTGTAGCCCTTCTCCTCGCGGAGCTTGGCATTGAGGCGGGAGAGGAAGGCGCCACCCATGGCATAGCTGGCGGCCCGGATGTCGGCCCAACGTGGGTCCGATCGATCTATGCCGAACCCGCCGAACCGAAGATCGGCCTGGACTGCACCGGGTCGGTCGACGATGATCATCTTGCGAGCGGACCGAGTCGGCGCCTGGTAGTCCGCCGAATGCTGGCCAGGGTGCTGCCATGATCCGAAGGCCTGTTCGGCCAGCTGCAGCGGATCATCGGTGAAGTCGCCGCCGATGATCAACGTACTGCCTCTGGGTCCAATGTGGTTCTGATGGAAGGACCGCACCGACTCGGGGTCTATCCGGGCAACGGTGTCCGACTCGCCGCCAGACATCCGGGAGGCCCGGGATCCCGCATCGAAAACCGCCTGCCGGAAGGCAATCGAGGCTTCGGCGGAGGAGTTGGCCTTAGCCTGCTCGATCTCGGCCAGTCGCAAGGTGACATGCCGTTGGATGTCGCCATCCGCCAGCTCCGGCTCCCGGACTGCTTCGGCCAGCAGGGTGATGGCGCGGCCGAAGCGGGAGGCCGGGACGTCCATCGCCAGCTGGATGCCGGAGAGCCCGACATCGATGCCGAAGGCGGCGCCCTCGGTCTCCAGCATGGCGGCAAACTCCTCGCCGGGATGGGTGGTGGTGCCCTCATCGAGGGTGCGGCAGCAGATCGTCGCGATGCCTTCAAGGTCCCGCGGTTCTGCATTGAGGGGCAGATCGAGCACGAGCGAGGTGGAGATGACATGCTGGCCCGGCAGCTGATGGATGATGATCTGGATGCCGTTGCTGAGGTGACCGATCCGTGGCTTCGGGAAGGCCCAGGGCCGGGCCGCGGTCACGGTGGGCTGGGGGAGGGTCATCGGGTCTCCTGCCGATAGATGAGGGTGCCTCGGTGCTCGGCGACCAGGTGGTTCCGGCAAGCGGTCCGGACAGCGTCTGCATCAATGGCGTCCAGGTCGCTGATCCGGGTGTTGATCAGCTGCGGGTCGCCGCGGAGCAGCGCATACTCGCTGAGCTGGTCGGCGCGGGAGTCCACCGGAGCCAGGGCTTGCAGCCAGTGCCGCTCAAACTGTGCCTTGGCGCGCCGCAGCTCGATGTCGGTCGGACCGTCGGCTGCCAGCCGCTCTACCTCGGTAACCAGCAGATCCTCCAGCTGCTCGGGGGTGCTCCCCTCCCGGGCCCGCGCCTGGGCGAAGGCGAACGAGTTGCCACCGATCAAGCCCATCGCACTGGCGCTGGCGCTCTCGGCCGACTCCGCCTCGCGGACGAGCTTGCGATGCAGCCGGGAGCTTTGGCCGTGACCGAGCACGGTCAGGGCCAGATCGAGGGCATCGAAGTCGCGGGTGTCCACGGCCGGCAGCCGCCAGGTCAGATAGGTCGCCTCGGCTGGGACGTCGGCTGCGGTCTCGGCCCGCGGCAGGCCACCGAGCGACGGCAGGGCCGGGATTCTGAGCGACGCAGACGGTGTGCTCCCGGCAATCTGGCCGAAGTAGCGATCGGCGCGTTCCCCCGCCTCCTCGTCGTCGCTGTCGCCGACGATGGAGAGCACGGCGGTGCCGGGCAGGTAGT
>JBBSQO010000302.1:0-3586 GCA_038244025.1 Propionibacteriales bacterium | reverse complement strand
AGTGCTGTGGACCGCGGGATGCTGACGGACACGAATCCGACCTTCCATTCCTACATCTCGCTCTTCGGTGCTGGCGACATCTGGAACTGGTACCTGACGAGTGCGGTCACATCGTTGGTAACCGTGGCGATGACGGTCCTGTTCGCCTCGATGGCGGCCTACCCGCTCTCACGGCTCAAGTTCCGCGGTCGAGGGCTGCTGTTCCTGCTGAGAGCTCGGCGCGATGGACCTGCTGCACACCGATGGTCGGTGATCTTCCCGCAGGTCCCGGCGGGGATCGCGGTGTTCGTCTTTAAGCAGTTCTTCGACAGAGACACCGGCTCACTGACTGACGCGAGTATGTCCGGTTTAGGACAGTGCCGGTATAGGACAGCTGAATTTCGTGACATCGGCCTGTTCGACTCATAGGCTGTCTATCAGGAGACGGTGCCGGCTGTGCCGAGTTCTCCCGATCCGCTGAGGCCGAAAGGTACTCAGCTCGCAAAAAGGCAGAGCGCCTGCGGTTCTCCCCCCCGAGGAACCGCAGGCGCTTCGCCGTTGCCGGAGCCTTGAGAATGCGGCCCGTTGGAATCAGGCCCCCTGGCAGTCAGTCGGTAAACATCCGGCGCAGGCAGTGCCGTCTACCGCCGAGCGTCGGACCGGGCCAGCGCGGCACCCAGCTGAAGCCGGGTGCTGACGCCGAACTCCTCCATCAGCTCGGACACATAGCGGCGGACGGACCGTTCGTTGACCCGTAACTGGCCAGCAATGGCCGTATCGGTGGAGCCCGTCATCAGCAGTGAGACCAAGGTCTCGCGCCGCGGGTCCTGCTGGGTGTTGGCCGTGCTGAGCGCCGAGGTTGAGTTGTTCCAGACAGTGGTGAACAACCACTGGAACGCTTCGACGATCATGGGATGCCTGATCAAGGTGGCGGTCAGCTCCTGACCCGGCTCATAGGAGCGCATAGACGGGATCATCGCGACCCGGTTGTCGACCAGGAGGAGTTTCATCGGGACTCGGCCGATCCTGGCCTGCTCGCCGTGAGCCATGAACTCCGACAGGGTGGAGAGCCGTTCGGCATCGAACCCGGGATGGTAGACCGACCGTACGCTGACGCCCCGGGACAGCGCCTGAAACTCCGGTGACTCGGCCATCAGCTGTTCGATTGTTGCGCCGTGCTGGTTAACGTACGGTGGTCGGTCAAAGCCGCAGATCTCGGAGGTGGCCAGGTCGCAGAGCTCGCGCTGCAGATGGACGTTGCTCTCCCGGCCGACAATGGTCTGGACGTCGTCGCCGAGATGTTCCGACGCGGCGAGCATCTGGCCGTGCAAAGCCTCCGCCGCCTGCAGGGCTGCGTCAAGCTCGGACTGTCGCTGCCCCTTGAGCGCCTTGCTGACATCGATCAGCGGCAGTCCGGTCCACTGGCCCGACTGCTGCCGGGTGGCCAACCCCAGATCGCGCAGCTCCTGGAGCAGCTGGCGGGCTTCTGCCTCACTGACTGCGGTCGCGGTGCAGAGCTCCTCGACATCCACCGGGCCAAGCGGGACCAGGGCGAGATAGAGCTGCTCGGCTGCTAACCCGATCCCCAACGGTTGGAGCACTCCTGCCTCCTGGGCGAGCTCAAGTTTCCGATCAGTGCTCAACCTTGCCACAGGCCGCCACAGTGATCTCTCTCGCGGTGCCGAACGAGCCGTTGTACCTTGCCACGGCGCTGTGGGAACTTTCGGGGCAGCGAACTAGTGCCTGCTTCGACTTCCCTGCTCCGGATCATCGCTGAGGCGCCAGCGTCCCTGGTCGGCCGGAGTGTCGATGTCGGCTAGCCAGCGGTCCGGCAGCACGACACGCAAGGGAGCGAGTTCGGCAATGAGCCGGTGCGCCGGGGCGTGGGCAACAGCAGCTGGCAGCCAGGAGCAGACCTGATCCAGCGCCCGTCCGCTGACGGCCACATGCAGTGGCTGTAACTGGCCTGCCTGGTCGTAGCCGACGTAGGCGCCGGTTCCGGCCATCTCTTCGGCCTGATCTGGCTCTTCGGCCCGATCTGGCTGTTCTGGCTCTTCTGGCGCATCGTTCCGGCTCATCCGGCCGACCAGCTCCGCTGCCGCTCTGGCACCGTACGGGGCATCGCCCGGCAGGCTGACGACCTGGGTCGCGCCGAGCCGTACCGCTTCCTGCACACCGGCCACCCAGCCGGCCGCAGGCCCGGCTCCCGGCGGATCTTCGCGAACCTGGGTCACCGTCCGGCTGAGTGGTCGATCGGGGCCGACCACGACGACCTGCCAGTCGTCGGGCAGTTGGCCGACGACAAAGTCGAGCAGCGTGCTGTTGCCGATCGGTGCCACCAACTTGTCCGAGCCGAACCGGCGCGACATGCCGCCGGCCAGTACGACCGCCGCAACTGTCACTGATCTACAGGCTCACTGCTCTAGAGGCCGCGGAGGAAATCGACGTCATCGTCTGGGGTGCTGGGACGCGACCGCTGTTGGGTTGCTGTCCGGGAATCCTTGGTCGGACGGCCGAAGAACAGCCAGCACAGTGCGCCGGCCAGCGGCAGACAGATGATGGCGAAGGCCCACAGCCAGCGGGGCATCGCGCGAACCTCATAAGGAGACGCCTGGGCTACCTCCACCACGCAATAAATCATGAGGAGGGCCATGATGATGAACGGAAGATATCGGCCCATGCAGCAAGGATAGTCCCCTCTGGGCCATACCAGGAACGAGTCGGCTTCGCCACCATGAACGAGTCGGCTTCGCCGCGATGAACAAGTCGGTTTCGTCGCGATGAACAAGTCGGCTTCGCCGTAATGCGCCACCTCTATGCTGTGCGTCATGTGCCCAGTCCCCGACGGTGTTCCGCTGCGCCGAGATCGTCCGACGATGGCCGAGCTTCGGGCCGTGGCGCAACCGCCGACGACGGTCGGACGGCGGAACTCCGAGCACTGGGCCGGGGTTTATCTGCGGAAGGTCTCCATTCACCTTACCCGGCTGTTGCTTCCCACCGGGGTCACTGCCAATGCGGTCACCTGGGGGATGATCGTGATCGGCATCATCGGTGCCCTCGTCCTGGTGCTGCCCGGCTGGTGGTGGCCGATCGTCAGCGCGGTACTGATTCAGCTGCACATCATGGTCGACTGTACAGACGGCGAAATAGCCCGCTGGCGTGGCCAGACATCCACCTCGGGTGTCTACATCGACCGGGTCGGCCACTACCTGGTCGAGTCGCTGCTGCCAATCTGCCTAGGTATCCACCTCGATGGCGGCCTCGGATCGGTGGGTGGCTGGACGACGATCGGTGCCCTGATTGCTGTGGTGGTGCTGCTCAAGAAGTCATTCGGCGACCTGATCCATGTTGCCCGGACCTATGCCGGCTGGCCGAAGCTCACCGAGGAAGCGGAAGTGGCCACCCCGCGCTCGCAAGGACTCCGGTCGCTACGCGGACTGCTGCGCTTCTTCCCGTTCTTCCGTGCCTTCGGCGCCATCGAGTTCACCCTGATCCTGGCCGGGGTCGCCATCGTCGACCTGGTCTTGCGGCTGGCCGGCGCCGAGGCAGGCACGGTCGGCGAGGCCGCCACGACAGCGGGCCCGGTGTGGGCGGGAGGCCAGTTCGT
>JBBSQO010000301.1:0-3590 GCA_038244025.1 Propionibacteriales bacterium | reverse complement strand
GACATCTCCTCGGCCAGGTCGAGCAGCGAGCAGATCTCGGACCTGGTCAGGTCGGCGGCCGACAACAGATGGCGCATCAGTGATCATCTCGCTGCTGGCCCGGAATCAATGGTGGATCCCCTGTTGGCTCCCTAGAGATTGTCGGCCCCCGGGAGATGGTGACCTCGTTGACCCCATCGGTCTCGGACAGTCGCACGTGCACCCTTTCGCTGGCCGACGTGGGCAGGTTCTTGCCGACGTGGTCGGCGCGGATCGGTAGCTGCCGGTGGCCACGGTCCACCAGCACGGCCAACCGTACGGCGCGCGGCCGGCCCAGGTCACCGAGGGCGTCGAGGGCGGCCCGGACCGTACGGCCGGAGAACAGCACGTCGTCGACCAGCACCACAACGGCGTCATCGACCCGCCCGGGCAGCTGGGTGTGGCCGACAGCCCTGGTCGGGTTGCGCCGCAGGTCGTCGCGGTAAAGGGTGATATCCAGCGCCCCGTACGGGACTTCTGTGCCCTCGACCTGCTCGATCGCCTTCGCCAGCCGCTCGGCCAGCGGGACCCCCCGGGTCGGGATGCCCAGCACCATCAACCCCTGGGCGCCGCGGTTCGACTCCAGGATCTGGTGGGCCATTCTCATCAACGCCCGGGAGATCTCTTCGGCGTCCAGCACGACTCGCGGCAGGGCCGACGTCGACAGAAAAGGCGGTTGTGTCACAAAAGCTCCTCACTTGCCAACCCTGGGCGCCAAAACCTCACGTGACGACTACGGTAGGACACGTGAGCGAACTGTTGAGCATGGTGGTGCCCCTCTACACCCTGTCGGGCTGGCCAGAAGAACCGTTTCCCTCCTGGCTGCACATTCTTGGCCTGCTGCTGGGCGTCCCGCTGCTGATCTCCGCCGTGATCGCGTTGCTGGTGCACATCCCTTCGCTCAGGCGGAGCCACCAGGGTGCCACGAGGCCACCTGGTGAGCCGCTGTGGCTGGGTTCCGGTCCGCCACAGACCAAGGCGATCGTGAGCGAAGCTGCGGTCACGAAGGAGACCGGAGGCGCAAGTGTCCACTGGTGATCTTTTCACGCCCGTTGAGATTGAGCAGCTGAAGCGCGCGGTGCGCCATGCCGAGGGAGCCTCCTCGATGAAATTCTCCCTGTACGTCGGCGAGACCGTGGACGACGCCCGGGCGTACGCGCTCCGACTGCACACCACGCTCGACGACCCGGACCACTCGGTGCTGGTGCTCTGTGATCCGGAGAACCGCACCCTGGAGATCATCACCGGCACGGAGGCTCGCCGTGACCTCGGCGACCGTGAGTGCGCGTTGGCAGCGGCAGCGATGCAGAGTTCTTTTGTCGTTGGTGACCTCACCGGCGGGCTGGTGGACGGGATCCAGCAGCTGGGCGAGTCCGCCCGTACTCCGCGCACTCTGCACACCAAGGGCTGACTCCATCGGTCGGATCGAATCCTGCCGGCCTGGATTGGACCCGCCGCTGTCACACTGCCAGGCCGGACGGGTCCGCCGACGCTCGCCACAGGTGCATGGTTGCGTAGGAACGCCACGGTGACCAGCTGCCGGTTCGTGCCACGTCGGTGAGCCCCCGGCGCTCCAGCTCTCGCCGGATGACCAGGTCGGTACTGAGCAAGACGTCCGGGGCGGCGAGTGCGCGGAGCAGGATGTAGTCGGCCGTCCAGGGACCGATGCCGGACAACGCCAGCAAGGACACCCGAGTTTCGGCGGGATCTGCGCCCGGCTCCAGAGATACGTCGCCGCTGGCCAGAGCGGCTGCCAGGCCGACCAGGGCGCGGCCCCTGGCTCGCGGCATAGGCAACTTGGTGGGGTCGACGGCCGCCAGAGCCATCGCCGTGGGGAAGAGCGCTGTGATCGCTGGTGCTTCGGTCTGGACGGCGGTGAGCCGATCGGGCAGCCGCTCACCATAGCGCTCAACCAGTCCGGCCGCGAGACTGGCTGCCCGGGTAACGGAAATCTGCTGGCCGAGGATGGCCCGGATGGCGATCTCATCCGGATCGGTGCTGCCGGGCACCCTGAGACCGGGACAGGCCCGGACCAGCGGGGCCAGCTGCCGGTCAGCGCCGAGAACGTTGTTGATGACGTCCGGATCGGCATCCAGGTCGGCCAGTTGGTGGAGGAGGGAGAATGCGGCGGGTTCATCCCGAGCATCGGCAACCACAGCGGTGATCGACAAGCCGTCGTTGGCGGACCAGCGCAGTCCGAGCAAGGCGGCACCGTGGGGGAGATCCGCGGAACGCTGATAGCTCAGGACGGGACCCGAGACGTCGGCATGCTCGATGCCCGGAATGACTCGAGCAGCCAGAAACTGAAAGAGATTCAGCGCGGCATACGGGGAGCGATGCTGGGCCGGAGCCTCGGTGATCTTCACCTGTCAGCCGGTTGCGCCTGCTGACCCGGTTTCCGACTGTTCCGGCAGTGCCTGGTGGGTGCTGACCGCAAGCCGGTTCCAGACATTGATGGCGCAGATCGCCATCAGCAACTGGACGATCTCCTCTTGGCCAAAACTAGCCGCAACGGTGTCCCATACCGTGTTCGGAACCCCCTGGCCGATCTGAGTGACAGACTCGGCCAGGCTGAGCGCTGCTCGCTGCCTTTCGGTGAACAGGTCCGGTGCTTCTGGCCAGGCAGCAAGAACGTCCAGCTGTCGTTGGGTTACCCCTGCGGCGCGCGCTTCCTGGGCATGCATATCCAGGCAGAATGCGCAACCGTTCAGCTGAGATGCTCTGGTCTTGACCAGCGACAGCAGCCCCTCATCCAGGCTCCCGTTCCGAACATACTTCTCCAGCGAGAATATTGCTTGGTAGGCCTTCGGGTCCACCTCACTCACCGACAATCGTTGCTCGTCTGGCACGTCTCCTCCTCTGCTCGCTGGAGCTGCCTCACTCTTTGGAACAGCACCGGTTAACGCTATCAGCGCCGGCCCTGGCGAGCTGGCATCACCGCAGTCCACGGGTCCGTACAGATGGTTGACACCTCGGTCTCCAGATGGAATCCCCGCTCGGCCAGTGACTGTCCGAGCAGTTGCTCCACGACCGGCAGCCAGGTCCATTCCGCCGCCCAGTGGGCGATATCGATCAGTACCGGCGCATCCGGCCAGGCGAGCGCCTCGCTGGCCGGGTGATGGCGCAGGTCAGACGTCAGGTAGACATCTGCCCCCAGCTGGCGTGCCCGGTCCAGCAGATCGTCACCGGCGCCGGCCTGAACCGCAACGGTAGTGATCCTCCGATCCAGGTCGCCGGCGACCCGGACCCCGGTAGCCGTGGCTGGGATGGCATCGGCGACCTGGCCGGCGAAGTCCCGAAGTGACATCGGCGCCGGTAAGGTGCCGATCCGGCCAAGACCGACCTCACTGTCGACGGGTGTCAGCTCGAACAGGTCCCAGGCCGGGGTTTCGTACGGATGGGCGCCCAGCAGCGCCGAGACGACAGACGTACGCCGATGGCGGGGGAGGACCATCTCGATCCGCTGCTCAGCCACCTCCGCGATTTCATTTTCCGTGCCCAGGTAAGGATCAGCGCCGGCCAGCGGGCGGAAGCTGCCAGTGCCACCGACGGTGAAGGAGCATCGGTCGTAG
>JBBSQO010000300.1:0-3591 GCA_038244025.1 Propionibacteriales bacterium | reverse complement strand
GGAGAGGATGAGTCAGTCCGGGTTGTGTGTTCCACCTCCAGCACATTACAGGCCCAGCACACTACAGGGGGCGATCATGGCGCAGTTCCTGTCGACCAGCGCCAGCCGCGTGCGCTCCGGGTAACGACGCGAGGACGGGGGAATGGGTGGCACCCAAGACCTGCGAGCCCTGGCGGGCCAGGCGGTCCAGGACAGACATCAACCGCAGGGTCGAAGAGAAGGACAGCGCGGCCCCGGGTTCGTTCAGGCAGTAGAAGCCGACCGAGTTGAACCGGACTTCCAGCTGCGACGAGAAAGACGGACCGGCTGGCAAGCAGAATTGCGGTTAACAGTCGGCAACCGTCAGAGGCGGGCTCGAACGTGCAGACCAACTTCCGGGTCAACCACGACCTGTTGACTGGCGGCGATGCCGTCGCAGATCAGCGTGGCATCGACCGGGGTATTGCGTTTGACCAGCCCCAGGCCGATCGGACCGAGCTCGTAATGGCGGGCTGAGGAGCCGGCGAACCCGACGGTCTTCCCGCCTAGCTGCAGTGCGGCACCCCTTCCCGGCAGGGCCTCCATGGTCCCGTCCAGATGCAGCAGCACCAGCCGGCGTGGCGGTCGGCCGAGGTTGTGGACCCGGCCCACCGTCTCCTGTCCGCGATAGCAGCCCTTGTCCAGGTGGACGGACACACCGAGCAGTCCCAGCTCGTTGGGGATGCTGCGCTCGTCGGTGTCGATGCCAATCCGGGGCACGCCGGCGGCGATCCGCAAGGCGTTATAAGCCCAGGTGCCGGCCCGTTGATCTCCCAGTGCGGCATCCACATCGCCGCGGGGCACAAACAGGTCGTGCCCGCCCAGCGAGTCGAGTCCGGCACGAGCCAGCAGGCCGCACTCAAGCTGGGGCTCGCCGGGTCGCCAGACGATGCCGAAGTCGTCCGTACGGTCGGCAACCTCCACCCGCAGCATGAACCGCATCCGGTCCAGGAACTCCACGGCGGCCACAGCCGCACCTGGCTCGGTATGACACCAGAACGTCTCGCCGTCATCCACCCCGTACAGGGCGTGCTCAATGTGCCCCTGCGGGGACAACAACAGCGCGGACACTCCGCGATGCGGTTCCACATCCACAAGATACTGCGTGGTCAAGGAATGCAGCCAGGTCAGCCGGTCCGGTCCGGTGATGGTGATCACGCCACGATGGGACAGGTCCACCGCGCCCACACCCTGTTCCAGCAGCCGCTGTTCGCGCATCGGGTCGCCATAGTGCCAGGCAACGCCGGCGTCGGGGCCTTGGTCGGAGATGACGGTCATGAGGCAACCCGGGTCAGTCGGGCCCACATATGGGACTGGAGCGGTTTGCCGTCTGCCGCCTTATCGAAGGTCCATAGCAGGTCACCCTCGACACTGCCGTACAGCCGCTGGCCGGCGGTGTACTCGGCAGCAGTTGAGGTGCGCACCACGGCATCGGTGGCAAGCTCGATCTTGGCCCCGGTGATCTGGCCGTACCAAACCTCGGAGTAGCCCTCCGGATGGCACATCACCACCTCGACCGCTCCATCTGGCTGCGGCCGCCAGAAGCCCGTCTCCATCGATCGCGGTCGCTCAGCCATCCCTTCGTCGTTGACGTCGAACGTCTGCGACAGATAGTGCAGATAGTTGTCCCCGTTGTGGCTGAAGTCGATCTGCTGGCCGAAGTCAAAATCTTGCGTGTCCGGATAAGAACCCTTGCCAACGCCTTCCCATCGGCCGAGCATCCAGGCCAGGGCGACCAGGTCTGGATGCAGTCCTTCGGGAATCTCAAATGGCATCGTCAACATTCCTTCAGTGATGGATGGGCCAGTGATGAATGGGCTTGAGCCCCGTCATGAACGGGCTTGGCTAATGAACAGGCGCACCAGTTGGACCAGCGCAGCAAGGCCGACGATGGCAACGCTAACGATCAGCGCCACCGTGAAGAAGTGATCAGCCACCACATAAGTCTATCCCCGAGGCCTGAAGCGATGACGGAAGTCGACAACAGGCTACCCGCCAGGCTAGCTGGGCAGCACCTTCTCCATCACCGCGCAGACCGTCACATAGGTGGCTCCACCGGCCACCGGCCATTCGTCGAGGGCAGCGGCGATGGTTCGATAACCCAGCCGCCGATAGAGAGCTGCTGCCCGCGGGTTGTCGTGCTCCACGCCGATTTTCGCCACCGAAATGCCATGATCACTGATGCGCCGTTCCAGGGCCGCGATCAGCACTGAACCGACACCGAGTGACTGCCAGGTCCCATCCACCGCAAGCATCCAGAGCTCACCGGCGGCTGCGGACTTGCGGTAGTCGACGGCACCCATGGCGATCAGCTGACCGTTCGGCAGAGCGATCACCAGTAGTTCGACCTCCCCGACATAGCTTGCCTGCAGTGCCGTCGCGACAGCCTGGATGTGCTGCTGTCCACCCGACCAGTCGAGGTGAGCCAGATCGGCGGCATCAAGGTCACGGATGGTCAACCCGACCTGGATCGTACGCTCCGTGTCGGAACTCTCCGTCATGACAGCATTCTGCCAGTCACCGAAGGTGATGAAAGACTCGGTTCATGAGACTGGTTGTCCAGCGGGTGAGCTCGGCCAGCGTCATGGTCGAGGGCAGGGAAACGGGACGGATCAAGAACCCGGGACTGGTGGTTCTGCTCGGTGTCACCCACAGCGACACACCGGAGGTCGCCGCACGAATGGCGGCCAAGGTGTGGACCTTGCGGATTCTGGCGGAGGAACAGTCCTGTCAGCAGATGAATGCGCCGCTGCTGGTGGCCAGCCAGTTCACCTTATACGCCGACACCCGCAAGGGCCGTCGGCCATCCTGGAACGCGGCCGCACCGAGGTCGGTGAGCGAACCTCTGGTCGAGTTCTTTATCGCCTCCTTGCGCTCGCTCGGCGCACAGGTGGAGACCGGTGTGTTCGGTGCTCAGATGGAGGTCTCGCTGGTGAATGACGGACCGGTGACACTGATCCTGGATTCCGACCGATAGCAGCTCTTGGCTACTGCTGTGGGCTGGAGACCCGCACTTCGGAGATCAATACCGCATCGCGGGTGTGGTTCTTGCTGCCGGCTGCGGTGCTCTGGTCAATCGTCAACTCGACGGTCCCAGTGTGTTTCACTGGTATCCGGAGTGTCTGGATGTCCTGGTTGCCGTCAGCCAAGCTCTGCTCGATGCTGCTGCCGTCCGAAAACGTCCAGGTGACCGAGGTGACCCGGCGATACTCGCCATAACGTTCTTTGCCGGTTTTCGGGTCGGTCTTGGCATAGCCGTTGATCAGGCCGACCTCGGCGACCTTGGTCGCTTGCGGAAGGTCGAGCGTGAGCTTCTCACCAACTGCTGCGCCATCACAACGCCAGGCGGTGCTGGGGTCGCCGTCGGCCACCAGACCCGCATTGTAGCTCACCCGGTTGCCGGCGCCGTCCTTGGCCGGCTTTGCCGTGCAGTCGGCAGTCACCTCCGTTGGTGTAACAGCCACCACCGGACCGTCCCAGGGCCGCTGCTGCGAGGGCGCCTTGGTGGCAGGTTGCCTGGTCGGCTGCTGGCTGGTAGCCGCGCCGCTGGCCGCTGGTGGTGCTTCTTGGCCG
>JBBSQO010000299.1:0-3603 GCA_038244025.1 Propionibacteriales bacterium | reverse complement strand
TGATGGGCCTGAACCACGAGAAGGTGCCTGGAATGACGGTGAACCGCTATTGCAGCAGCGGCAGCGAAACCATCGCGATCGCCAGTGCCAAGATCCACAGCGGCATGGCCGATTGCATCATCGCCGGGGGCGTGGAGTTCAACTGGCCCCAGCACCACCGGCCGGCCACGTTCCTGCCCACCGACGTCGAGGTCGAGCGCGACGACGACGGGTCCGTCACGGTGTGGTGCTCCGACCACGACCCCTTCACGCGCATGAAGGGCATGCACGGGATCCGTCTGCGACCGGGCCGCGCCGCCGTGGAGGTCCGGGTCCGTCTGCACAACCGGACCGAGCTGCCGCAGACCTTCCTGTGGTGGGCGAACGTCGCCGCGCGGGTGCACGAGGACTACCAGTCCTTCTTCCCCCGCGACGTCCGCCTGGTCGCCGACCACGCCAAGCGGGCCGTGACCAGCTTCCCGGCCTCGGACCGCCCGTACTACGGGGTGGACTACCCGTCACGACGCGACCACGTCGCGACGGCCGCGGGCGGCGTGGAGCTCCGCGGCGACCGTCTGGACTGGTACCGCAACATCCCCGTCCCGACGTCGTACATGTGCACCAGCAGCCGGGAGAACTTCTTCGGCGGCTACGACCACGCCTCCCGCACCGGCTTCGTCCACGTCGCCGACACCGCCGTCGCCGTCGGCAAGAAGCAGTGGACCTGGGGCTGTTCGCCTTTCGGCAGAGCCTGGGACCGTAATCTGGCCGATGACGACGCCGCCTATGTCGAGCTGATGGCCGGGGTCTTTACCGACAACCAGCCGGACTTCTCCTTCATCGCACCCGGCGAGACCAAGGTGTTCTCCCAGTTCTGGTATCCGATCCAACAGATCGGGCCCGTCCAGCAGGCAACTGTCGACGCCGCCATGTCGGTCACGATCACCGGCGCGGGAGCCGATGGCCGCAGAGCTATGATCGGCGTGCTGACCACTGCAGTACGCAAAGGTGTCGTTATCGAACTGCGGAATCGGTTAGGGGTCGTGGCCGAGCTGACCAGGGATATCGACCCCGGTCATCCTGCGCAGTGGGAGGTGCCGCTGGCTTCCGGCCAGGACGCGGATGACCTGGAGATCACCGTACGGCAGGGCGGCTCGGAGCTCTTGCACTGGCAGCCAGCGCCGGTAACGCCGCCATCGCAGGCGGCCAATGAGCCCGCGCCGCCGGCCAAGATCGCCCACGTCGAGCAGCTGTATCTGGTCGGGCTGCACCTGGCCCAGAATCGGCACGCGACCAGGTCACCCGAGCCGTACTGGCAGGAGGCTCTGCGGCGCGACCCGCACCATGCGCCCAGCTGCACGGCGCTGGCCATCCGGCGTTATCGGTCCGGCTGTTATGCCGAGGCCGAGGAACTCCTCCGCACCGCCATCGGGCGACTGACCGGGCTCAACCCCAACCCGGCCGACAGCACCGCTCACTACTACCTCGGCCTGGTGCTGCAACGGCTCGGCCTAGGTGACGAGGCCTACGACGCGTTCGGGAAGGCCAGCTGGAACCGTGCCTGGCGGGCGCCATCCGGTTTTCAGCTGGGCCGGATCGACACCGCCGCCGGTCGATACCGGGCAGCCCTCGGCCGACTCGATGATGTGCTGCGCAGCGAGCCGAACCACCTGCAGGCACGCTCGTTGCGGGTGATCGTGCTGCGGCAGCTGGGACGGGAGGATGAAGCCGGTCAGGCGTTGACCGAACAATTGGCCCTCGACCCGCTGGACTGGTGGGCTCGCGACCTTGCCGGCGAACCGCTGACCTGCGATCCGCAGACGTGCCTGGATGTCGCACTGGAATATGCCCACGCGGCAGAGTGGGATGCAGCACTGCGAGTGCTGGAGGCTGCCTGGACCGCCGAGCAGCGGCTCACCCCTGGCGCCCCCGCCGCTCGGCCGCTGATCGGCTACTACCAGGCCAACATTCTGCGACGGCTGGGTCGCCCGGACCAGGCCGCAGCGGTCGCCGAGCATGCCTCCCGGGTGGATGCTAACTACTGTTTCCCCGGCCGGCTGGATGATGCGGATCTCTTGGCCGCCACGATTGATCGGCGCCCGGCCGACCCCCGGCCGTACGCACTGCTGGGCCATTGGCTGTACGCCAACGACCGGCCAGACGATGCGGTGAGACATTGGCGGCAGGCCGTAGAGCGGGAGCCGGAAAACCCGGTGGGCTGGCGCAACCTGGGGCTCGCCGCCTACAACCACGGAGCCGATCTGGCCGAGGCGCAGCAGTGCTACCCGCGGGCCGTCGCGGCCGCGCCGGCCGACGCCCGGCTCTGGTTTGAGCGCGACCAGCTGGCCAAGCGCGCCGGCGTCTCGCCCGAGAAGCGGCTGGCGACCCTAGAAGCAGAGGGCAGTCCGATGGAGAGTCGGGACGATACAACGATCGAGCTCGCCCATCTGTACCTCTCAGTCGACCGATCCGAGGATGCAGTGAACCTGTTGACCGGCCGCCGGTTCCAGCCCTGGGAAGGCGGTGAGGGACAGGCTCTGCGCGTCTGGGAACGGGCCTGTCTGGCTATGGCCCGCGGTGCCGTGGCCGACGATCCGGCCGCCGCGCTCGAGCTGGTCGACAGCGCCCTGCGGCCGCCGGCGTGGCTCGGTGAAGACCGGCATCCGTTGGCGAATTCGGCCCTGCTTCAGCTGACCCGGGGTGATGTGCTGGACCGATTGGGCCGCACCACCGAGGCCAAGGACGCCTGGCAGTTGGCAGCCGACCAGGTTGGCGACTTCTTGTCGATGAGTGGCCAGCCGTTCAGTGAGGCGACCTTTGCCTCGGTCCTGGCCCATCGGCGGCTGGGAAACGCCGCGGCTGCGGCGGAGTTGATCGATGCCATGACAAGGTTCTGCGATGAGCTCGAGGCCACCCCGGCGACGATCGACTACTTCGCCACCTCGCTGCCATCACTGCTGTTGTTCAACGAGGACTTGGAGGTGGCCAAGCAAAGGCGGGTCCAGTTCTTGCGTGCCCAGTTGGACGTCTGCCGGGGCCTCGATGATGACGCACGGCGGCGCATCGATGATCTTCTCAGCCGCGACCCGAACCATGTCGATGCCATCGATCTTGACCGTTTCCAGCTCAGACCAACCACCGTACCAACAGAGAACATCCACACCACCTAGCGCCAACGGCGGCACAAAGGAGCAGAACCATGACCACACCAGGGATGACCACATCAGGGTTGAAGACTCAAGCCTTGTCCAGAAGGTCCCTTCTGTTTGGGGGTGCCGCCTTGGGTGGCGCTTCGTTGCTGAGCGGCTGCATCGGCTCGGGGAGTTCGTCCCAACCCGCCCCATCGGGCGGCGCCTCGGCCAGCGGGCCGCTGACCTTGCAGATCTCCTTTTCGGAACCCAAGACCCGAGACGCGCTCTTGGCGGTGATGAAGGATTTCAAGGGACCCAAGACGACAGTGAATGCTGTCGCGACCGAGCAGTTCCGGGCCCAGCTGTCGACCTATCTCACCTCATCCAATCCGCCCGACACGATCGGCTGGCTGGCCGGCTCAGTGGCCCGCGACTATGCCAAACAAGGTCTGCTGCAGGACGTGTCAGATATGTGGAGCGGCGATGGCGCCTG
>JBBSQO010000298.1:0-3616 GCA_038244025.1 Propionibacteriales bacterium | reverse complement strand
TGGCGTACAGGAAGGTGGTCCCGAGCAGAAAGACCACCGATAGCGCGTCCGCTCGCAGGTACCGGGCCGAGGTCACGGTGTGCTGCGTCACGCTCGGCAGCAAGGCAATGGCCAATCCAAACGTTGCCAGACCGGCGAGGACAGCAACCAACTGGTTCGCCTTGACCGGCAAGATCAGGGACAGCACGGTAGCGGCCAGCGGAATGGTGACCAGCAGAATCAAGATCATCTCAACCTCGCAGCCGGTCGAGGTCATCGGTGGACAGGGATTGGGTACGCCGGTGGTGCACCCGGATCAGCACACCGAAAACCACCACGGCGACCAGCAGGTCAAACAGGAAAGCAACTTCCAGGATCAGCGGCATCCCGGCCGCAACCACCAGGCTGGCCAGCGAAACCCCGTTCTCCAGCGAGAAGAACCCAATGGCCTGGCTGACCACGTCGCGGCGCAGAATCATCAGCATGAACGCAACCAGGACCACGGCGACTGACAGACTTAGAGCCGCCGTGGGCAAGATGTTCGATCGAATACCCAACGAGCCGACAGCGAAGAACCCGAAGGCCGCGACCGCGATCGAGGCCACCACCGAGCTGGCCACGCTCAGCCGCCCGCTGCCGGCAATTTCCGACCTCGTGTTCCGCAGCAAAGCCATGATGACCAGGGGCACGACGACGGCCTTCAGCAGCAAGGAGGCAACGGCCAAGACGTACAGCTCTGGAATGTCCCGGCCAAAGGCAACCACACCGGCCAGCACGCTGACCGCCAGCGACTGACCGGCATAGAGTCGGACCTGGGCACGTAACAGCGCCGCCCGGAGCATGCCGAACTCCAGCAGCAAGATGATGACCGCGATGACGTCAGCCGAGCTCTCGTAGACAGTAGGGACCATCGTGCTCACCCGCCGCCCAGATAGAGGGTGAAGATCGCCAGTGTGGCCAGCAGAAAGGCCGCCGAGACAAACTCGGTGATCTTGAAGAGTCGCAGCTTGGCGAAGGTGTTGTCGATCAGCGTGATCACCACACCGAGCAGCACGGACTTGGCCAGGATGGCGACAATGGCCAGCAGGATTGAAGCGAGCCGGGTGCTGGACGCCAGCCCCCAGGGTGCCACAAAGACATTCAGAAAGAGCGTGTAGAAGACCAGCTGCTTGGCTGCCGATCCCCACTTGAGCAGGGCCAGGTACGGCCCCGAGTGCTCAAAGGGCCGAGCCTCTTCCAGCATCCCGAACTCCAACGTACCGGTATGGGTTTCCACCGGGATGCGGCTCGTCTCGAACAGGATGACCATGAACAGCGCGGCTGAGGCAAGCAGGTGGGCCGGTCGGATGATCTGGGCCGGCCCACTCCGTACCGTCTCAGCGAGCGCATAGGGAAGGTCGGTTGAGGTGAGCACGGCGACCGTGAAGACAACCAGCAGCACCACCGGCTCGGTGATCGCCCCAAACGACTTGGCCCGGCTGGAACCTAGCTGGGCATAGACACCACCGGTTTCGGCCGATGCGACCGCAACCACGAAACTCGCAAAGGCCAGGATCATCCCGCCGCCCAGAATGTCACCCATGCTGGCCAGTGGCAGTGCATAGCTGGTCAGCACCGGGATCAACATCGGTACGGTCAGGTAGCAGGCCAGTGCCAGTGCCGGGGCCAGCAGGAAGAACGGACCGGTACCGTGTGGCGCCAATGCCTCCTTGCGGAACAGCTTGGCCAGGTCGTAGTAGGGCTGCAGCACCCGTGGTCCACGTCTGCCCTGGAAACGGGCTTCCACAGCCGCGATGACGCCGCTGACGCCGGGTGATCCCAGCAGGATAGTCAGTACCTGGAGCAGCTGAATGACCCAGAGCGGCACATTGATCACTTGACGAACCGGCCGCCGGGAGCATCAGCCGAGGTCATGCTGGTCTGGGTCGCGAAAGTCTTCAGCGGCATGTCTGTTCCTCATCGGGTCACAGGTGCCATTAGCGCTGCCGCAGTTCGGACTCGGTCCCGGCGAGCTCCATCGCCGTTTCCCAGTAGATCATAGTGTGTGGGTAGAAACAATCATTTTGACCATAAAGATTTTACTTGTTCCGAGAACGGATGGTCAGCAACCAGGCAAGAAGCACCACCGTGGGACCCATTAACGCCACCAGCACCATCGCCAGCCCGTACTGGTCGAGCGGTAGGGAGGTCACCGCCACCAGTACGGCGGCCAGCACCATTGCCGCGGCAAAGGGTCGCGCCCGGTCACGGATGAACGATCTCCAGCCAGCGGTCCAGGCGAAGGCCTGCACCGCCTCCACCGCGATGAGAAACAGCGCCATGGTGATCACCAGTACGGCGCACCCCAGGCCGGACCAGGAGTCCGAGACTGCCAGCACCAGCACAATCATCACCCCGAACCAGGTTGGACCGCTATGCCAACGCAACAAGAGCGGCATCGCCACCAGCAGAGTGAGGCCAGCGAGGAGGTCGAGCACCCGGGCCGGCAGTCCAGAACTGAAAACCGCTGCTTCCGCCACCAGGGCAATGCCGGTCCCGGCAACCAGCAGCCGAGCGCTGTTGATCTTGGTAACCGGCCGGCGGAGCATCGCAGTGCTCATCGCAGGGCTCCGGTCCGTAGGAAGGGCCGCAGCAGAGTGTCCAGCGGATCGACACCATTCCACCGGCAAACGGTGATGCCTTCGCCTACCAGCCGGTTTCGGGTGGCGATCCGGTTGAGTCGCCAGAACCGCCGGGCATCCTGTTTGGCCTCGGTGTGGGCTCTGGGTTCGCGGGTACAGACATCCACCACGACAACCGGATGCCCTCGAGCACGTAGTCTCCGCGCCGAACTCACCGCCCGGCTGTCCACCAGCGGCGAGAAGAAGATCACCAGGGAGCCGGCCGGAAGTGCTGCGTAGGGAATCAGGTCAACGTTCGGATCGAGATAGCTGAACCAGTCGAGGACAGCCAGGATTGCATCGGCGATGCGATAGAACTGTCGCTCAGACAAGTCGGGCTTGAGCCACTTCAGATAGCCGCCAACAGCAACCAGACCTACTCGATCATGCGTCCGCAACACCGTTTGTGCCACCCCGGTCGCGCCTCTCAACGCCAGGTCACGGCTGCTCCGCCCCGGCGGTCCCTCATCGGTCAGGACATCAACGACGAGCACGACATCAACTGCCCGTTCGGCGGCAAAGCTGGTCACGTAAAGCTGGCCACGGCGGGTGGACACCGGCCAGTTCACCCGCCGCGGCCGGTCACCGGGAGCGAACGGTCGCACGGAGTGAAACTCGACCCCCGGCCCGGTGACCGACGCCGGATGCTCGCCGGCCCGGTCATAGCGGGTGGAGCTGACATCGAACCGGGCCATCGGTGCCGGCCGAGGATAGATCGACACCTCTTTCTTTGGCCAGACCGGCACCTGGCTGTACTGGCATCCACCATCGGCCCAGAGCTGAATGTGGGCATAGCCGACTGGCCGCTTGCCCCACCGGTCCGGCGTCACCGTCGTCTGCAGGCTGGCACTGCAGGTGTGACGTACGGCAGAGCTCGGTGAGCTGCGCTCCCCCTTGATTCCCCGGGCAGGCTTAAATCCCCGAACTGGCTGAAGCGCGATCCGGATCAGCTCCACCGGACGATCACAGCTCGCCGC
>JBBSQO010000297.1:0-3643 GCA_038244025.1 Propionibacteriales bacterium | reverse complement strand
CCTGGCCGACGTGCACGATCCCGCGAGCTTCGAGCTCGTGCCCGCCCTCGTCGAGCAGCTGGCGACGAGCACCCCGAAAGGCCGCTGACCATGGACACCCTCGACCGCTACACCGCCGAGCCGCAGCGCTACGACACCATGCGCTACCGCCGCACCGGGCGCAGCGGACTGCTGCTGCCGGCGATCTCGTTGGGGCTGTGGCACAACTTCGGTGACGACGTGCCACTGCAGGCCCAGCGCGACACTCTCCGCCGAGCGTTCGACCTCGGCATTACCCACTTCGACCTGGCCAACAACTACGGGCCTCCGTACGGCGCCGCCGAGACCAACTTCGGTCGCATCATGGCCGAGGACTTCTCCGCCTATCGCGAGGAACTGGTCATTTCCACCAAGGCCGGCTGGGACATGTGGCCCGGACCGTATGGCGATCTCGGCTCGCGGAAGTATCTGCTGGACTCGCTGGACCAGTCGCTGACCAGGATGCGACTGGACCACGTGGACATTTTTTACCACCACCGCTTTGATCCCGACACGCCGCTGGAAGAGACGATGGGCGCACTGGATACGGCCGTCCGGCAGGGAAAAGCGCGCTATATCGGCATCTCGTCCTACTCCGCGACCCGCACCCGTGAAGCCGTCGCCATCCTCCGTGACCTCGGCACCCCGCTGCTAATCCACCAGCCGTCCTACTCGATGCTGAACCGCTGGGTCGAGGAGGGACTGCTGGACGTCCTCGGTGACGAGGGGATCGGGTGCATTGCCTTCTCACCGCTGGCCCAGGGAATGCTCACCGACCGCTATCTCCGCGGCATTCCCGACGACTCCCGGGCTGCGGCGGGCAAGTCGCTGTCCACCGACTTGTTGTCGGAAGATAACCTGACCCACATCCGGGCGCTCAACGACATCGCGCAGGGCCGTGGACAGACACTGGCCCAGCTGGCGATTGGGTGGATTCTGCGGGATTCGCGCGTCACCTCGGCGTTGGTCGGTGCGTCCAGCGTTCGCCAGCTCGAGGATAGTGTGGCCGCGGTGCAGAATACCGAGTTCAGCGAGTCTGAACTGGCTGCCATCGATGAGCATGCGGTCGAGGGCGGCATCAACCTGTGGGCGGGCCCCAGCGAGTCCTGATCGCCAGTGGCATATCGCCAGTCCTGTGACGCGAAAGAATTAACCCGAGCCCAAGCCGAGCTCACGGTCATCAGGGGTTAGGGTGATCCCTAAGAGTGGTCACGGTTTCCGTACTGAAGGGGCATGACGTGGGTCTGAAGGACAAATGGCCTCAGCTGCGACGGCCGCTGGCGGTGGCGCTGGTGGCCTCGACGGTGCTGCTTGCCGGCTGCAGCTCTGCCAGTCACAAGTACGGAATTGTCGGGCTTCCGCAGGCCGCCACCGACCGGGCACCGGTGGCCGGCAACCTGTGGCTCGGCTTCTGGATTATTGGTGCGATGGTCGGGCTGCTCGTCTGGGGCCTGATCATCTTCTCCATCATCCGGTTCCGCAAACGCAACGACGAGGCGCCCCAGCAGACCCGGTACAACCTGCCGATGGAAGTTTTCTACACCGCAGTTCCGCTGCTGATCGTTGGCGTCCTCTTCTACTTCACCGTCATCGCGCAGAACAAGGTCAGAGCAGAGTCCGCCCACCCGGACGTCACAGTCAATGTGGTCGGGCAAAAATGGTCTTGGACCTTCAACTATCAAAGCGCCGGCAATCCCGCCGTCGGCAAGGATGTCTACGACGTCGGGACCATCTACTCCTCACCGGACCTGGTGTTGCCGGTCAACAAATCGGTGCACTTCAACCTCAGCTCACCTGATGTGATCCACTCTTTCTGGGTACCGTCGTTCTACATGAAGCTGGACGTCATCCCCGGTCGGCACAACTCATTCGAGGCCACGCCGACCAGGATCGGCACCTACCGGGGTCACTGCGCCGAGCTGTGCGGCACCTACCACTCAGCGATGATCTTCAGCCTCAAGGTTGTCAGCCAGCAGGAGTACGATAACTATCTCAAGTCGTTGGCAAACAAGGGGCAGATCGGTGAAGCCACCGGACCCAAGATGGCCAACGCCCCTGCCGGGCCAAAGGAGGGTAAGCGATGACGACCACCGTTGAACGGGTAACCACCACGACGACTGCCACGCCGACAGTCAAGCCTGCCAGGGAACTCGGCCATGTCTCCTGGAAGTGGCTCACCAGTACCGACCACAAGGTGATCGGCAACCTGTACTTCATTACCTCCGTCGGGTTCTTCATGTTTGGTGGGTTGCTGGCGATGGGGATGCGGGCTGAGCTGGCGTTCCCGGGGCTCCAGTTCCTGCCCTACGAGACGTACAACCAGTTCTTCACTATGCACGGCACCATCATGTTGCTGCTGTTCGCGACACCGCTGTTCGCCGGCTTCGCCAACGCCATCGTGCCGATACAGATCGGCGCCCCGGATGTGGCCTTCCCGCGGCTGAACATGTTCGCCTACTGGCTCTATCTGATGGGTGGCCTGATCACGATCTCGGGCTTCCTGTCCCCGAGTGGTGCTGCCAGCTTCGGCTGGTTCGGCTATGCCCCGCTGAGCAACTCGATCAACTCCCCGGGGGTCGGTGGTGACCTGTGGTGCATGGGCTTGTACATGGCCGGTATCGGCACCGTCCTGGGCGCGGTCAACTTCGTCACCACGATTCTGACCATGCGCGCCCCCGGGATGACCTGGTTCCGGATGCCGATCATGACCTGGAACATTCTGGTCACTTCGATCATGGTGCTGATCGTCTTTCCGGTGCTGGCAGCCGCACTGCTGGTGCTGGAGGCCGACAGGGTGCTGGGCGCGCATATCTTTGATGCGGCCAACGGCGGTCCGATTCTGTGGCAGCACCTGTTCTGGTTCTTCGGCCACCCGGAGGTGTATATTATCGCGTTGCCGTTCTTCGGCATCATTACCGAGGTGATTCCGGTCTTCAGCCGCAAGCCGGTCTTCGGGTACATCGGCCTTGTCTTCGCCACTTTGACCATTGGTGTGTTGTCAGTGTCGGTCTGGGCTCACCACATGTTCGTCACCGGTGCGGTCAGCCTGCCGTTCTTCTCCTTCATGTCGTTCCTGATCGCGGTCCCGACGGGGGTGAAGTTCTTCAACTGGATCGGCACCATGTGGGGCGGAAGTCTGTCCTTCGAGACCCCGATGCTCTGGGCTATCGGGTTCCTCACCACCTTCCTGTTCGGCGGCATCACCGGCGTCATCCTGGCCAGCCCGCCACTGGACTTCCAGGTCTCCGACACCTACTTCGTGGTGGCGCACTTCCACTACGTCGTGTTCGGCACCGTGGTGTTCGCCATGTTTGCGGGCTTCTATTTCTGGTGGCCGAAATTCACCGGCCACATGCTCAACGAGACCTGGGGCAAGATCCACTTCTGGATGCTCTTCATCGGCTTCCACACCACATTCTTGGTACAGCATTGGCTCGGGGTCGAAGGCATGCCACGGCGGATCGCGGACTACAAGGCCAGCGACGGCTGGGCCACCCTGAACCAGGTCTCCTCGGTCGGGGCCTTCCTGCTTGGCCTGTCGATGCTGCCGTTCATGTACAACGTCTGGATCTCCCGCAAGTCGCCCAAGGTCAAGGTCGACGACCCCTGGGGCTGGGGCCGCGGG
>JBBSQO010000296.1:0-3645 GCA_038244025.1 Propionibacteriales bacterium | reverse complement strand
TATCCGCCCTACCAGCTGGACCAATTTGACCCCATCCTCAGCGGTGGCAGCATCGTCGACGGCTCGTTTGACCCCAGAACCAATCGAGGGTCGGCGCGGATCGCGCCAACGGGACTGACCGCGGGCGAGTTGCGGAAGGCCTCCACTGCCCTGCGGGCAGCGGTCAAGGTGGACCAGGCCATCCCGGCCCTGGTTGGAGACACTGCCGCGTTCGGTGCCGAGGTCGGCTCCAACTCCTGGGCCGTGGCGGGTAGTAGATCGACAACCGGACTGCCGATCCTGTCCAACGACCCGCACCTGGCGACCTCGATCCCGTCGATCTTTGCCCAGGTGGGCCTGCACTGCCGAAGGCTCGGCAAGAGTTGTCCCTTTGATGTCTCCGGTTTCAGCTTCTCCGGCATGCCAGGGGTGATCATTGGTCACAACCAGAAGATCGCCTGGGGTCTCACCACGTCCTATCCCGATGTCCAGGACTACTTCCTTGAAGAGGTCCGGGCCAACACCGTACGGGTCGGGAAGGCTTTCGTGCCGCTGGAGACGCGGACCGAGGAGATCCAGGTCTTAGGTGAGGACAAGCCCCGCACGATCACCGTACGCAGCTCGCGGCACGGGCCGTTGCTGTCCGACGTGGACAGCCAGCTGACCACGATCGGGAAGAACGCGGCGAAGCGCCAAACTGGCGGTCCCACGCAGGACGGCTATGCGGTCGCACTGAGCTGGACCGCGCTGAGCCCTAGCCGGACCATGGATGCCCTGTTCGGCTTCGACCGGGCGACCAGCTTCAGCCAGTTCCGGACTGCCGCCAGGCTGATGGCTGCTCCGTCGCAGAACCTCGTCTATGCCGATACGGAAGGCAATATTGGCTATCAGCTTCCTGGTGCCATCCCGATCCGGGGCATGGGCACCGGACTGATGCTATCGCCCGGCTGGGACAAGGCGTACGACTGGCACGGCACCATCCCGTTCGAGGAGCTGCCGTGGACCTACAACCCGCCGAGTGGCTACATCGTCACTGCCAACAATTCGATCATCGGCCCGCAGTATCAGCGTCATCTCGGCTCGGACTACTCCTATGGCTGGCGCAGCCAGCAGCTGATCGAGCGGATCAAGGAGACTCCGAAGATCTCGCCGGAGTCGGCCGACCGGTTCTTCTATGACACCACGATCCGGTTTGCTGCCAAGATCACCCCGGCGCTGCTGCGGATCCAGGTGTCCGACCCGTGGGTGACGGAGGGACAGCGGGCGCTGGTCGGCTGGGACTACACCTCACCTCCGGACTCGACCGGCGCGGCTTTTTTCAACGTGGTTCTCAAGAACATCCTGAAACTGACCTTCCGGGACGAGATGCCAGAGAGCCTGTGGCCGACCGGCGGCGACCGCTGGTATGCCGTGGTGGCTGCGCTGATGAGTCAGCCGGACAACCGGTGGTGGGACATCAAGGGAACGGCGAAGGTTGAGACCCGCGACGACATCCTGCTGCAGGCACTGACCGACGCGCGCAAGGAGATCACCTCGGCAATGAGCCGGGACACCAGCGGATGGGAGTGGGGTAAGCTGCACCGGCTCACCCTGGTCCACCAGACCCTGGGCAAGAGCGGCGTCGCGCCAATCGAATGGCTGTTCAACCGTGGCGACTACCAGCTCGGCGGCGGTCCGGCGGTCGTGGATGCGCTGTCCTGGGACGCCAGTACACCGGGCTATCAGGTCACCAACTCCCCGACGATGCGGATGCTGGTCGACCTGTCCGACCTGGACAACTCCCGCTGGGTCAACCAGACCGGGGTGTCGGGCCACGCCTTCCACCGCAACTACGATGACCAGACCACCTTGTGGGCGAACAACGAGATGTTTGAGTTCGTCCACTCCAAGGCCCGGGTGGAGGCCCGGACCGTTGACCGGCTGGAGCTGGTACCGGGGGCTTGAGGTGGCGGTTGCCCGGGCCATGGCGCCGACCGAGGGCTCAATCTCATTTCCGGCTGCGGGGCCGGTGGCGCTAAGATCGCTCCATAGGCAGTGATCCGGCCATCACCGGGGAGCCTCCGGAAGAACGAGAGATTCTGCCGACCCGTCACATTCTCCCCGCTTTTGCTGGCGTGTCGAGGAGAATGTGACGACTCAGCGAGGCTCTCCACTAGAACCGGACGGATGGGCCCGTGAAAGCCTTTGGTAAGAGCGGTCGGTGCCTCACCTCATGAGGGTGGTCATCGGCAAGCGGGGTGGTACCGCGGTGGAGACATCGTCCTCGTGTTGAGTCAATTGCACACCCAGCACGAGTGAGACGGACACAGACATGACCTATCCCAAGACCACAACCGGACAGCAACTAGGCGGACAGCAACTGGGCGGACAGCAACCGGGTCTCCGGACCACGGGCGACCCAGCCATCCGCATCCCCGCCAACCCGAAGTTTCCCGAGATCGAGGAACGGGTGCTGGCCTTCTGGAAGGAAGATGACACCTTCCAGGCCTCGGTGGAGAAGAACCCTACCGGGGAGAACGGCGCCAACGAGTTCGTCTTCTATGACGGGCCGCCCTTTGCCAACGGGTTGCCGCACTATGGCCACCTGTTGACCGGTTACGTCAAGGACATCGTGCCCCGCTACCAGACCATGCGCGGCCGCCACGTCGAGCGCCGGTTCGGCTGGGACACCCATGGGCTGCCGGCGGAGCTGGAGGCGATGTCCCAGCTCGGGCTGAAGACCAAGGACGACATCCTCGAGCTGGGCATCGAAAAGTTCAACGCAGCCTGCCGTGAGTCCGTGCTCCGCTACACCGACGAGTGGCAAGAATACGTCACCCGGCAGGCCCGCTGGGTCGACTTCGACAATGACTACAAGACGCTCAACCGCGATTACATGGAGAGCGTGCTGTGGGCATTCAAGACCCTGTATGAGAAGGGATATGTGTACGAGGGCCTGCGGGTGCTGCCGTACTGCTGGAGCGACCAGACCCCGCTGTCGAACCACGAGCTGCGAATGGATGACGACGTCTACCAGATGCGCCAGGACCCGGCGGTCACGGTCGGCATGCGCCTCGAAACCGGTGAGCTGGCGCTGATCTGGACGACCACGCCATGGACGCTGCCGAGCAACCTGGCGATCATGGTGCGGGCCGATATCGACTACCTGGTGGTCGAGTCCGACTTCACCGGCAGCACCGAGCGGTACGTGATCGCCGAGGCACGGGTGGCGGCCTATGCTCGCGAGCTGTTCGGCGATCCAGGAGCTGACTGGTCCGCTCACGTGGTGCAGCGGCTCACCGGCGCCGACCTGCTGGGGCGCTCGTACACCCCGCCGTTCAGCTACTACGCCGGACACCCGCGGGCCCATGTCGTCGTCGAGGCTGACTTCGTCACCACCGAGGACGGCACCGGCCTGGTCCACAGCGCCGGCGCCTTCGGTGAGGAGGACAAGCAGGTCACCGACGCCAACGGCATCGAGGCCGTGATGCCGGTGGGACCCGATGGCCGCTTCACCCCACCGGTGAACGAGTACGCGGGGATGCTCGTCTTCGACGCCAACCTGCCGATCATCGATGATCTGAAGGCAGCCACTCGCCATCAGCCGGCCGGGTCGGTCAGCCCGGGCACCGTGCTGTTGCGGCACGAGACGTACGACCACTCCTACCCGCACTGCTGGCGCTGCCG
>JBBSQO010000295.1:0-3646 GCA_038244025.1 Propionibacteriales bacterium | reverse complement strand
TGCCTGCGTGCGTCCGGCTCTACACCGGCGACGACTTCAACTATCCGGAGCTGATCGAGGGCGATGGGGTACACCACTCGGATGCGCTGCTAGGTGCGTTCGCGGCCATCACGCCCGCCGCCGCCGCGGCGCTGAGCGCCTTGGACGCCGGCGATCTGGAGACCTACCGCGCGGAGATGGCTGCCACGCTCCCGCTGTCAAGGCACATCTTTGCCGCACCCACCTTCTACTACAAGACCGGCATCGCCTTCCTGGCCTGGCTGTCCGGTCATCAGGACGGCTTCGGCATGGTCGGTGGCCTGCAGGCGGCGCGGTCGCCGGTCCACCTCGCCCGGGTCTTCGAGCTGGCCAACATCGCACGGCTGCTGCCCGATCCCGAGCTCGCGGCGGCTCGGCTCAACCTGGTGCTCGCCCAAGCGGGGATTCTCGCATGACCAGGGCGGCACTCGATCTGCCGAGCGGGCTGCCCGCGCGGGTGGCGACTCCGGCCCCCGGCGACCGGCGGCTGTCCCGGCTGTCGCTGAACCAGCGTACGGTCGCCAGCTGGAGCCTGCGCGAAGCGATCGACGGCTGCGTGACCGCCGGCCTGCCTGCCATCGGGGTCTGGCGTGAGCAGCTGGCGCAGGCTGGGCTGGACCAGGCGGTGCGCTGGCTCTCCGCCGCCGGGCTCCGAGTCTCCTCGCTGTGTCGCGGCGGCTTCTTCACCACCGCCGAGAAGGACCTGGCCGAGCAGGCGTACGCGGAGAACCGCCGCGCGATCGACGAGGCGGCGGCTCTCGGCGCGGCCACGCTGGTCTTGGTACCCGGCGGTCTGCCCCCCGGCGACCGTGACCTGGTCGCGACCCGAAACCGCGCGGCGGCGGCCATCGCCCAGCTGGTGCCCTACGCCCGAGCGCGCGGGGTGGTGCTGGGCATCGAGCCGATGAACCCGATCTACGCGGCCGACCGCGGCGTGGTCTCAACCCTGGCTCAGGCTCTGGACATCGCCGAAGGCTTCGAGCCAGGCGAGGTAGGCGTGGTCGTGGACACCTTCCACCTGTGGTGGGAGCCCGGGATCGCCGAGCAGATCCGGCGCGCCGGAAACCGTATCGTCAGCTACCAGGTCTGCGACTGGATCACGCCACTACCTGCCGACTCGCTGCTCGCCCGCGGCATGATGGGTGACGGGCATGTGGACTTCGCCGCCTTCAGCAGCTACGTCGCAGCGGCGGGTTATCTCGGGGACATCGAAGTCGAGATCTTCAACGCCGACCTGTGGGCCGCGCCCGGTGCCGAGGTTGTGTCGACCATGGCGCGCCGCTACGTCGAACTCGTGCAGCCGTACAGCCAACCGGCAGGGTGAAAGACCGCGACAGGCCGCTGCCGGAGGAAGCCGAGCGGCGGCTCAGGGGCTCACCCTGCGCGAGGATCTGGCGACCCGGGGGAACGAGATGCTTAATCGACGAGATGGCCCTTCGTATTGTGAGCACTGAAAAGATTGTGAGCACTGCAACCGTGAGGTCGCGTTCTGGCAGCACGGATGGGGATTTCCATTTTTAACGGTCAACCAACCACAATCACTGCTGGGTCCAGTCTCAGGAAGGAAACTCCGGATGAGTAGAGCAGCCAACTCGGTGACGAGTCTTTCCACCGACCAGCGCAGCGCATTCGCCGCGTCCTATCTGGGCTGGATGATGGACGCCTTCGACTACTTCATCATCGTGCTGGTCTATGCGGAGATCGGCAAGGATTTTGGTGTTTCGCTGGAGAAGATGGCGTTCCTGACCACCATTACGCTGATCATGCGTCCGGTGGGCGCCTACCTCTTTGGCATCTGGGCCGATCGGATAGGTCGTCGTACGCCGCTGATTGCCGATGTCTGCTTTTACTCGCTGGTCGGCTTCCTTTGTGCTTTCGCGCCGAACTACACGGTCCTTTTCATCCTGCGGCTGCTGTACGGAATTGGGATGGGCGGCGAGTGGGGCCTGGGTGCGGCGCTGACCATGGAAAAGGTTCCGTCAGCCCGACGCGGACTCTTCTCCGGGATTTTGCAGTCCGGCTACTCGGCCGGCTACCTGCTCGCGTCGCTGGCCTTCCTGCTGGTGCACTCCGTGTTCGGACTGTCCTGGCGCTGGCTCTTTGCGCTGAGCATTCTGCCCGCGTTCATCAGTCTGCTGATCCGGCTGAAGGTCAAGGAATCCGAGGTCTGGGAGAACACCCAAGAGAAGCTGAAGAAAGCTAACACCTCGTTGCGCCGAGTGTTCTTCGACCGAAAGGTGCTGCGCCGGTTCGTCTACCTGGTGCTGTTGATGGCGACCTTCAACTGGATGAGCCATGGCACCCAGGACATCTACCCCACCTTCCTGAAAGCCACCGACAAGGGTGGTGTCGGTCTGGCCGCATCCACCGCCACCTGGATAGCGGTGATCTACAACATCGGTGCCATCATTGGCTGCATCATCCTCGGCTCGCTCTCGGACCGGATCGGGCGTAAAGCGACCATCATCTGGGGCGCGGCGCTCACCCTGCCACTGATCCCAATCTTTGCCTTCTCCACCAGCGCCGGCATTCTCTGCCTCGGCGCGGCGCTCATCCAGGCCACGACCCAGGGGGCCTGGGGGGCGATCCCGGCGCATTTGAGCGAAATGTCACCAAACGCGATCCGCGGTTTCTACCCAGGGGTGACCTACCAGCTGGGGAATGTCATCGCCGCCTTCAACCTGCCCATCCAGCAGGCGATCGCCAGCCGCTACGGGTACCCGGTATCCCTCACCGTGACGGTGGCCATTGCCCCGCGGTTGCCGTCATTGTGCTCACCGCGTTGGGTCGGCAAGCCAAGGGAATCGACTTCCAGCAAGAAGACGTCATCGAAACTCCGTCCAGCGCCCACTAAGCCTCGACCCCATCGATGATCAAACCTGCCGGGAAAGGCGGCTGGACAAAGCCTAGGTTTGCTCGGAAGCGAGCAGGGCTTGAAGCTGATTCACCGCAACTTGGAGTTCGGAAGCGAATCGGATCATCTCGTCCCGCACTGGCCGGGGCGCGCTGAGGTGAACGTTCAGCCGGTCTGAAAGCAGCAGGTACGCGACCCCGATGCAGCGTGCGTTGGTCGGCCCGAAACCGAAGTACTCGATGTTACGGCACGAAACGGAGCTGGTGCTCAGGTAGTCATCACGCATTTTGAGCCACCCAGGGCTCTCGAATAGCGCAAGTGGTGCGGGACGGGTGCAATCTTCATACTCGCGCTGGTGGATTCGTTGCAGTTCCCATAGGTGCTGCTCCGGTGCGCGCCCTGCCTGACATTCTCTTGCCCGTCGGACATGGCTGTGGACAGCGTCACGGAGCGCCGTCCGGCGGACGGTCTCACTTGACTGATGATCGTCCATGGCAACCACGAAACGGATAGACTCCGGCGTCACCGTGCGCATCGCTTCGCTGCGCCCATGATGGTAGTGCCGGGTGGAGATCGACTCATAAGTGGTGCCAATGCATTTTCTGACACGGTGGTGAGCGAGTTGGAAAGCGATCTGGATGAACCCATCAGGAGAGATCTGCAAGTGCTTGGCCAGATCGGAACCGACGTCAAGCGATAGCACTGACGAGGTGCTGTTTGCCGCAAATTTGCGGAATGATCTGGCCGCCCGCTGCACTTCGGCCTTCATGGCGC
>JBBSQO010000294.1:0-3669 GCA_038244025.1 Propionibacteriales bacterium | reverse complement strand
TTTTGGCACCGTGACCAATGTGGCGACGGTGCTGGTCGGCTCCGGGCTGGGACTGGCACTTGGTCACCGCTTCCCCCAGCGCACCCGGGACACGGTAACCGATGCGCTGGGCCTGGTCACCTTGCTGATCGGCGGCCTGGCGGCAGTCGAGGTGACCTCGGGTGCCTTCGCCGAGGCAGTCGGATCCAGCGCGCCGGTGCTGATCATCCTCGGCTCGCTGCTGATCGGTGGGATTATCGGTTCGTTGGTCAATATCGAGGCCCGGCTGGAAGGCTTTGGCGGCTGGCTCCGGGAGCGGTTCGGCTCCCGGAAGGCGGCGAGCGGGGCCGTGGGGTCGAGCTCGACCGACGTGGGGGGCAGCTCGACCGACGTGCCCGGGGCCTCGCGTGACGTTGATGCGGTGCTTGTGGCCGAGGACGAGGCGCACCTGGCCCGGGAGCGCTTCATTGAGGGTTTCGTCTCGGCATCTCTGGTGTTCTGCGTTGGCCCGCTGACGGTGCTCGGCTCCCTGTCGGACGGACTCGGTCTCGGCGCGGATCAGCTGATCCTGAAGGCCATGCTGGATGGTTTTGCCGCCATCGCCTTTGCCGCGTCGCTGGGCATCGGGGTGCTGGCCTCGGCCATCACCGTGGCTGTGATCCAGCGTGTGCTGACTCTGGTCGGATTCTTCCTCGGCGACTTCCTCACCTCCGCCCAGCTGGCCTCGGTCACCGCAGCCGGCGGGCTGCTGTTGATCGGCGTCGGGTTCCGGCTGCTCACCATCAAGCCGGTCCCGGTCGGCAACCTGCTGCCGGCACTGGTGGTGGCCCCGCTGCTGGTGCAGCTGGTGGTCTGGCTGCAATGAACCGCGTCCCCAGCACCGGCAGTCGGCTGAACGAACGTACGGCCATCCTGCGGGCAGCCATCGGCATCGGCCTGTACGCCGCCGCCTTCGGCGCGTCCTTCGGCGCGGTCTCGACCAGCTCCGGGCTGAGCCTGGTCCAAACCATGGTGTTGAGCCTGGTTTTGTTCAGCGGCGCCTCCCAGTTCGCCTTCGTCGGCGTCGCCGCCGCGGCTAGCTCCCCGTTCGCCGCCATCCCGGCCGCCCTGCTGCTCGCCGTCCGGAACGCGTTCTACGGGGTCACCTTGTCCGAGGTGCTCAACCCGCGCGGGCTGGCGAGGCTGTGGACGGCGCACTTCGTCATTGATGAGACGACCGGAATGGCGGTCGCCCAGTCCAGCACCCACGCCAGGCGGTACGCCTTCTGGGCCACCGGGCTGATCCTGTTCTGTCTCTGGCAGCTCGGCACCCTGACCGGAGGGCTGCTCGGTGACGCGATTGACCCGGCCTCCTTCGGCCTGGACGCGGCCGCCCCGGCCGTCTTCCTGGCCCTGCTCTGGCCGGGACTGACCACCGCCAAGGCCCGGCTGGTCGCGCTTGCCGGCGGGCTGGTCGCACTGGCCCTGATCCCGATTGCGCCGGCCGGTGTGCCGGTGGTCGCGGCGGCTCTGGTGGCCGTCGTAGCCGGGTTCAGGAGCGGTAAACCGGCCGAGAGGGGCGCGGCATGACTGCGTTGTGGATTGCGGTGATCATCGTCTCCCTCGGCTCGTACGCGCTGAAACTGGCCGGCGTCTCGCTGCCGGAGTCGATCCTGAACCGGCCGGTGGTGCAGCGGATCGCGAGCTACCTGCCGGTGGCGATGCTGGCGGCGCTGGTGGTGACCGAGCTGTTCGACGGTGGCGGTCGCTACGTCTTCGACTGGCGAACGGTGGTCGGCGTCGGTGCCGCTGTGGTGGCGCTGTTACTCAAGCGCGGCTTCCTGGTGGTCTTCGTGGCCGCCATCGGCGTCACCGCGCTGCTGCGCCTGGTGACGTGATGGCCGGCTGGCGTGCGGGCTCGGCGAGCTGATGGCAAAGAGGACCGATGCCGCCACCCCGGCGACCGTGGCGCTGACCCGGGCCGGAGTGCCGTTCACCGTGCACCGCTATGTTCATCACGACAGGACCACAGCGTCTGGGGCCAGATCGGGGGGGCCGACCTCGTATGGCGCCGAGGCAGCCGCGGCGCTCGGAGTTGATCCGGCGCGGATCTTCAAGACCCTCATTGTGGTCGCCATGGGGATCGCCGAGCCCACCGAGGAGCTGGTGGTGGCCGTGGTCCCGGTCGCGCAGCAGCTGGACCTGAAGGCGCTCGCAGCGACGGTCGGTGCCAAGAAGGCTCAGCTGGCAGACCCGGCGGCCGCCCAGCGCAGCAGCGGTTACGTGGTCGGCGGCATCTCCCCGGTTGGGCAGCGGAACCGGCTGCGTACCGTGGTTGATGCCTCGGCTGGGGAGTTCGCCACCATCTATGTCTCGGCCGGACGCCGCGGGCTCCAGCTTCAGCTGGCAACCGCCGATCTGGTCCGGATGACGAACGCCACCGTGGCGGTGATCGGCCGTTGAGCTACCGGCCGGTTTACTCAGCGTGAGATTGATTCACTCAGCCGCCCTGAGATGGCCACAACCCTAATGGGCCGAGCAGGTCAGGCGAATCGCGCGTAGGCTAATGAGCCTAATCAGACCAGATCGATACTGTACCCTGGCAACGTGGCAATTCAGGTAAATATCTATGAGGCTAAGACTCGCCTCTCTCAGTTGCTCGACCAGGCCGTCGCCGGCGATGAGGTGGTGATCGCCCGTAACGGCCGACCCCTTGCTCGCCTCGTGCCTGTCACCGCGGCGACCACCCGTCGCCACCGCGGAGCCTGGAAGGGAAAGGGGCGGATTGCGCCGGACTTCGACGCAACACCCGACGACGTCATCGAGCTGTTCTACGGGGACGGCACGGTCGATCCGCAGTGAGCCTGCTGCTGGACACTCACGTTCTACTGTGGTGGCTCTTCGATGATCCGCGGCTCCGGACACAGACCGCCAACATGATCGACACCAGCGGGGGCGACATCGTCGTCTCGTCCGTGAGCGGATTCGAGATTGCGACAAAGAAGGCTCTCGGCAAGCTCTATGCCCCAGACGACCTGGAGATGCAGCTCGATGAGGGCGGCTTCACCGTCCTGCCACTATCGATGCGACACGGCCTGGTGGCGGGCGCCTTACCGATGCATCACCGCGATCCGTTCGACCGACTCCTCATCGCCCAAGCCCAGTGCGAGGGACTGACATTGGTCACGGCCGACACGGCGCTGCGCCAATACGACGTCGGCGTCCTCCCGGCCTGAAGCGCGGCACTCCGCGTGGGGCCGCTGCGAGCCGCCGGGGAACGCTGCTGACGCAGCTCTGCAGGTGTACCTGCGGGTGGCGCGCGCCCGCCCCATGAGAATGACGAGCAGTTCGAAGTCGCCGTTCCATGTGCTCACATTAACGACTTGCTAGCAAGCTGATCCTGCTCCGCCAATGTCGCCACGCCGCCGTCCACGAAGGCGGCGTCACCATCGAGCGAATACCCAACGAGGACTGTCAGCGGGAAGATGACCACCAAGAATGCCTGGTTGAACACCTCAACACTGGGCACCAGCAGACCCACCCAGGCCATCACCCAGGAGATGGCGTAGGCGAAGATCAGCAGGATGAGACAGCCGAGCGCCGCGTCGCCGAACGAGCCGCAGATCCGCCAGCCGACAAACAGCCCGGTCACCGACATCACGATCAAGACGATGACGTTGTTGACCACGTCGGAAGCGTGCGCCCGGTCAG
>JBBSQO010000293.1:0-3675 GCA_038244025.1 Propionibacteriales bacterium | reverse complement strand
GACTGCTGCCGCGCGCGGTCAGCTGGAGCTGCCAATGGTGCGGAGGCCAAACGTGCGGAGGCGAAAGGTGCGCATCAGGTATGAATATGGATCAGAGCCAACGTGCGGTTAGTCGCGTCCGCCGGCGGGATGGGGCTCACCGGCTTTGGGATAGTCCATGAGCCGGAGCTACCTCCCGCTCGGCGTGGCCGCAGCCATGAGCGTCGGCTACTGGATGGCTTTCGGGCCGCGTTCCCAGGTGTTCGGCTCCTTCCCCTTTCGCGGCGACACCACCCAAAGAGTACTGGCGCTGACGTTCGACGACGGACCCAATGAGCCGTACACCTCCAGGCTGCTGGACACCCTGGACGACCGTAAGGTCACGGCGACCTTCTTTCAGGTCGGGCAATGCGCCGAGCGGTTCCCCTTGACCACCCGGCGGATCGTGGAAAGCGGACACGTGCTCGGAAACCACAGTCTCAGCCACTCGTTGAGCCGCTACCTCACCCAGCCTGGGCAGCGGCTCGAGATCGACCGGGCGCAGGAGGTGCTGCACCGGATCGCCGGCGTCTGGCCGGCGCTCTACCGGCCGCCTTGGCTGTGCCACTGGCCCTGGGTGCTGAGCAGTATCCGGTCCAGCCGGATGCAGGTGGTCTCCGGCACCTTCGCGCACCCGCTGGAGATTTTTCAGCCTCCCGCCGCGGTACTGACGGCCGGTGCTGCCAGGAAGGTGCGGCCCGGCAGCATGGTGATCTTTCACGATGGGCGCGAGGCCAGAGGAGGGCGCCGCGACCAGAGCGTGGCCGCGGTGGGCCCGCTGATCGACCGGCTTCGTGGGGAGGGCTACACCTTCACCACGGTGGACCGGCTGCTCGGAGTGCCCCCGTACCTCGACCCTCCGACACCTCCGACGTGACAGCAACGATGACCGTGACAGGCGCGATGACACGGCGCAGCTCATGACCGCGCGGGCGCAGCTCGTTCTGGGCACCGAGGTGGCACCGACGACGGACCAGCGGAAGGTTCGGCTGCTCTTCGTCGGGCTGATGGTGGGGCTACTGCTGTCCGAGCTGGACCAGACCATCTTCTCCACCGCGTTGCCGACTATTGTCGGCGAGCTGGACGGTTTGGACCAGATGCTGTGGGTGACCACCGCCTATGTCCTGGCCGCAACGATCATGATGCCGGTCTACGGAAAGCTCGGTGATCTGATCGGCCGTAAACGGCTGTTCATCGCTGCGCTGACGGTCTTTGTGGCCGGATCCGTCATCGGTGGCCTCAGCCCAGACATGACGTGGCTGATCGCCGGACGAACAGTACAGGGCCTCGGCGGGGGCGGCCTGCTGATCTTGATCCAGGCGATCGTCGCCGATGTCATCCCGGCTCGTCGGCGAACCGCGTACATGAGTGTGATCGGCGCGATGTTCGCGCTGTCCGCGGTACTCGGCCCGTTCTTGGGCGGCTGGTTTGCCGAGGGCGTTGGTTGGAGGTGGGCGTTCTGGATCAACGTTCCCCTCGGCGGCGTCGCGATCGCTTCGGCAGCCACCCTTCTCCCGGCGCCAAGACGCCGCGCAAAAAGGCTGACGATTGACGTCTGGGGGATCACCGCCATGACTGTCGCCGTCACCTCCATCGTGCTGCTGGCCTCCTGGGGTGGGACTCAGTACGGCTGGACGTCGCCGGTCATCCTCTCGATCGGCAGCACGGCTGTGCTGGCCAGCATCGGGTTCGTTCTGGTCGAGCGCCGAGCCAGCGAGCCGATCATCCCGTTGAGTCTGTTCCGCGAACGCAACTTCACCGCGGCGACGATGGCCGGTCTGATCATGGCCGTGGCCATGTTCGGTGTGATCAGCTATCTGCCCAGCTACCTGCAGATGGTCAACGGGTTGACCGCGACCGGGTCCGGGTTGTTGATGCTCACGCTGATGGCCGGCTTGATGACCACCACCATCGTCTCAGCGCAAATCGTCAGCAGGACCGGTCACTACAGATGGCTGACGATTCTCGGCTCGGCCGTCGTCGCGGTCGCCCTCGCGCTGCTCTCGACACTGAGCGTGCAGACGGACCTGAGGATCATCGGTGGGTTTCTGTTCCTGCTCGGTGCCGGCATTGGGTGTGCCCTGGAGGTGCTGGTTGTCATCGTCCAGAACACGGTTCCGGCGGCACAGGTGGGCACGGCGACCGCAGCGAACGGCTTTTTCCGAGAGATCGGTGTTTCCCTTGGCTCCGCAGTCGTAGGAACACTGTTCACCAGCCGGCTGATGACCCTGCTCGCCGAGCGTCTGGCAGCTGGGCCCTCGGCTGGGATTGACATCGGCACGCTCACTCCCGCCCATGTTCGACAATTGTCCGACACAATCGGGGCGCCTATCGTCTCCTCCTACAACGATGCTCTGACGCCGGTCTTTCTCTATCTTGTTCCACTGATGGTGCTGAGCGTGGTCGTCCTGTCGTTCATCAGACCGGTTCCGCTGGCCACCACGATCACCCGGCCAGCAGGCCTGATGGAGCCACAAGCATGATGGAACGACAAGCATGATGGAACTACAGGCATGAGGGAACTACAGGCATGAGGGAACTGCAGTGAGAATCGGCGGCAAAGGAGTGGGCCATGGTCGGTGAAGATCGCACCGTCCGCTTCTCGGTCGTCGTACCAGCGTTCAACGAAGGCGGCTATCTCGGCGCCACGCTGCGCTCGTTGCAGCAGCAGGACTTCACCGGCCACTACGAGGTGATTGTGGTCGACAACAACAGTACCGACGACACCGTGGCCGTCGCCGTCAGCTACGGTGCCCGGGTGCTGCACGAGCCGCAGCCAGGAGTGTGCGCCGCCCGGCAGTGTGGCACGACTGGTGCCCGCGGTGAGCTTGTGGTGTCGACCGACGCCGACACGGTTCATCCGCCCGACTGGCTGACTCGGCTGGATGACCAGTTCCGGGCGGTTGACGGTGCCGTTGCGGTGGCCGGACCGTGCCGTTATCTGGACCCGCCGTGGTGGGCGGTGATATTTTCCCGGCTGTGGTTCGCCGCCATTGCTGTCAGCTACGCCGCACTGGGACGGGTCTTCTACATTACCGCCACCAACACTGCCTTCGTCCGGGCAGCGTTTCCCGGCTACGACACGAACCTGACCCAGGGCGGTGACGAGGCTGACTTGTTACGCCGGCTGAGTCGCCGCGGCCGGCTGGTGTGGGACGCCGATAACCCTGTCTTCACCTCCTCCCGCCGGCTGGATCAAGGCTTGTTGTATACCCTGCTGGTCTCGTTCGGCTACTACTATGCGCTGTCATACCTGCTGAACCGGCTGTCGTCGCGGACCGTGCTCGGAGCCGCGCCAGCGATCCGTCGCCAGCATCAAGCGGCGGTACGTAGCCGCCGACTACGTTGGCGCGCCGGCTCATGCGCTGCCATCCTGAGCCTGCTCGGGTTGGCGTGGCACGCTCTCCATGATGGGGGGATGCGGTGACCAATCGGTGCGATGTCGTCGTCGTCGGTGCTGGACTGGCCGGCCTGGCTTGTGCCAAGACACTCGCCTCGGCCGGTCTCGACGTTCAGATCGTGGAGGCCTCCGATGCTGTTGGGGGACGAGTCCGTACCGACCACGTTGACGGCTTCCTGCTTGATCGCGGGTTCCAAATTTTGAACAGTGGCTACCCCGAGCTGCGTCGGCAGGTGGACCTTAGCCGGCTGGCTCTG
>JBBSQO010000292.1:0-3697 GCA_038244025.1 Propionibacteriales bacterium | reverse complement strand
TGCCCGCCTGCATGGCTTCGAACATGGCCGCCGCCTCACCACCGCGGACCTCACCGACGATCAGCCGGGACAGGTTCTGCCGAAGGGCTTCCGGCATCAGGTCGGAGATGTCGAACTGACCAACGGCGGTGCCGCCGGTGTTCTCGCCATGCCCGACCCTGGCCTGCAGGGCCAGGATGTTTTCCCGGCCCGGCTGGAGATGAGTCATCAGCTCATAGTCGGTCTCCAGGGTGCCGAACCGTTCGTTGTGCGGAATCGAGTTGATCAAGGCCCGGAGCAGCGTTGTCTTCCCGGCACCCTGGTCACCGGAGATGACCATCGACTTGCGAGCCAGAATTGCTGCATCGAGGAACTGTGCGACCTCGACGGGCATCAGCCCACCCGCAGTGAGGTCGGCCAACGATACCTCGGTCAGGATGTGCTGACGGATCACGATGCTCGGTCGGTAGGACAACCCGAACCCGATGGCGTGCAGACGGAACTTCTCACCGAGTGCCAGCGTCATGGTGGGGTGGGTGTCGTCGAAAGGACGGCTGGGTTCGGCATTCTGTCCGAGGAAGCGGATCGCGTCAATCAGCTCGGCATCGCTGTCGGCGACCGGGGGCATGGCTTCCCGGCGGCCATCGCCGTACTGGACCACAACCGAGTTCCAGCCATGAATCTCGATGTTCTCGACATTGGGCATGTCCAGCAGCGACTGCAGCCGTCCATAGCCGAACACCGCGTTTTCGACGGCCACAACGTAGGCCGCTTCCTTGCTGGTGGACCATAGGTCCGAACCATCGCGGTGCAGTGCCCTGGCATGGTCACCTACCACACGCTTGATCAGCGCCCGACCCATCAACAGCCGATCATCAGCAGAGAGTGGCTGACCGGTCCGTCGAGCGGTGTCCTCGGTCTCCTCGGTGATTTCGGTCGAGGCTTCCTTGCGCAGCGCGACAACCCGTGACCATTCGACCTGCTGGTCGAGGTCGGGGACCCGCTGCCGTTCCGCCACCGAGAGAGCACGATCCCAGGGCCGGGAGGCTTCCGTACGCTGTTGTCCAGACGTTCGGTTGTGCGCGACGACATGAGCCGAGCCGGCAGTGAACTCCGCGAAGATCGGTACGTCGTCAAGCGCTATGGGTTGCTCGACGAAGGCTGGTTCGTGATCGCGCATCGGACTTCAGCTCCTGACCTGCTCGGCGGTTCGCTGCAGCCGTTCGGCCAGCTGGTGGGCGGCATTGTGCAACGACTTGGCCAGTGGTGATGCGTCGAACCTGCGAGGCCTACTAGTGCTGTCGGACAGGTAGCCGGCCGCGCCCGTATCATCGGCGATGCTGGCCAGGACCGGCATCCCGAGCGCACGGCTGACTTCTTTGCGTCCATAGGGGTGGCCTTCGCCGATGAGGAAGAGCCCGAGTGCATGGTCCGTCGTCAGTAGATGCGCCTGGTCGTGGAAGGTGGTGGCGTGAATGCTGGCGGACATGATGGCTCGGAGACTGCTGCGGGTGACGATCCCAATGATCGCGGCACGCTCCACCAGCGGCGCCGGCAAGCCCTCGGGACCGACCCGGCCAGCGTCGATGATCACGTCCATGCCGTCGTCGCCGAACCGGTCGAAGGTATCCGCCAGGTCAGCCCAGGCCCCCCGGAACAAGTTCGCGCTGCCCGGTTTGGCGAACCCCGGCAGGAAGCGTCGCGGATGGGTGGATTCGTTGGTCAGCGGGATGGTCTGGTCCATCACCACGTCGCGCAGTTGCCGGCGGTCCCGGTGCGCCTCTGCAACCCGGATCAGTCCCTTGCCCCTCGCTGACTGACCGCGCAGGTAGCCGGCCAGGATGGCCTGATGGGCGCCAGGGTCACAGTCAGCCAGCAGGACGGGCCGGGGCCAGGTGAGCGCCAGGCCGACAGCGAGAGTGGTGACCCCCGGTGCGCCTCCGGTGGAGGAGAGAACAAGATAGGCCATGGCTACTCGTCGGAGTCTCGAACCACGGCGATGCGTTCCTGGGCGGCAAGGAGTGCCACATCCGGCGCCTTGGCAGCCGGCACATCGACATTCAACAGGATGGAGTTGCCGTCACTACCGGCGGACTGGCTGACGACCTTGGCGATGATCACCTGCCCGGTATGGGCATCCTTGGCCGATGAGTCAGCACCTGCGGGTGGCAGGGCAACCAACCGGATGGGTGAGCTGGCGGTCAACTGGTCCAGGGGTGCCCGGCCGGAGACGAGCCGGATGCCGACGACGGCCCGCTCTTTCGCCGGTACCGGGTCATTGCTGATGGCCCCAGCCGGCAGGATGGAGCCGCCAACCAGATCATAGGCAGTCGTCTTGCCGACGATGCTGCTCAGCTGACCGGCTGGCACGGTCGTGACACCCGGCACCGAACCGACGGTGACCGTGGTCAGGTCGGCTGCCTTAACGGTGTCGCCGCGATGCACGGTGGTACTGACCGCGATGACCGATTGTGCGTGCGACACCTGGGAGTAGACAAAGTAGGAAGCTAGAGCGCCAAGGCATACCGCGATGATGCCGAGGGCGATCCACTTGGGGTTGCGCCGGCCACGGATCGGCGGCTCGACCGGAGCTGCCGTCTTCTTCCTCGAAGGAGGGCGAGGAGAAGATTTCTGCTTCGGTACGGTGCTCGTCATCGAGTCTCTCCGGTGGGAACAATATTGGCCTGGGCATAGCCATGGGCGGTTACCGAGTCGATGCCAATAATTGACAGGAACAGGGTCTGCTCCGAGGACTTGGTGCTGACCGTCACGATGCCGTCGGCGACCTGCACGCTACCCGTTACGTTGGGGGAGCCGGCCAGGTACGTCTTGGCCGCGAGCACCGCAGCACCCACATTGACGGAGGCGGCGATCTCGTCTGTGGCGGCGGCGTTGCTGGCAGCTCGTGCTGCGTCGGCGGCAACGCCTTCGGCCTTGGTCGCCGCCGTCACCTTCTGTCCGCCGTCGATCACCAGCCCGGCGGCCATGATCAGCGCAGCCATGATCAAGATCACGAACAGGCTGACCGCTTGCCCCCGCTCCGTCCGATCGGGTACGAATCTCCCCAGGGTGCGCACCATCATCGGCTCCGGTAGGTGTCGAGGGCGGATCGGCCATTCACCTGCAGGGTGATGGAGCCGGGCATGCCGGGGAGCAGGATGTCGGTGAAGTGGACGGTGCAGCTCACCGTGGTCCTGACCGTGGCCGGCGTACCGACCGGGACGCTGAAGGCTGCCGTATCGACGCTGACGGCCTGGTTGGAGCACTCCAACCCCCCGGTCGTCATCACCTGCTGACCCGCTGAGCGGGCGGAGATGGCTGCCTGGCCGGCGTCCCGAGAGAGCGAGGCCGCCCGGGCGGCACTATCGGCCGCTTCGGTGACTGTGGTCCGTGCGAACCACAGCCGGCCACCGGCAATCATCATGCCCAGCATGATCACCAGAGCCGGGACGATGACTGTCAGCTCCACTGCTGCCGAACCGCGTTGTGAGCTCCGGGCGGGACTCACCGGGTGGTCCGTTCGACTGGCATGGTGGACGTCTCGGTGATGGTGCCTAGCCCCAGGTCAAAGAACATCGGGATGGTGGCCGTCAATGTGACCCTCACCTCCGTCGGGCCCTTGGTGACGTCTGCCGAAACGTTGGTCAGGCCACCCTGGATGGCCAGATCGCTGGCAGTCTTCTTGCCATCGGCGACACTGCCGTACGTCCCCCGGCTG
>JBBSQO010000291.1:0-3698 GCA_038244025.1 Propionibacteriales bacterium | reverse complement strand
TCGGTCGACGCCAGCCGGGCAGCCTGTAGCTGCTCCTCGCTCAGAGGTGGAATCGTCAACAGGTATCCCCCAGATGCCGCGTGAGGTGGTCACTTCGGCCGGCCTGCAATCCTCCTCGGGCCAGCCCTGTCAACCTATCTCGTCAGCAGGGCCCGCTGGCAACCACCAATATTACCGGGGCCGACCAGCCGGCACCGGGATTCGGCGCCCAAGCGGCATGATCACCGGTGCGACCCGCCGCCGGGCTTCAATCTCAACACGCCGGCGGTGCTGATCACTCACCCAGCACACCGGCGAGAGCCCGAGCAGCCTCGGCGGCTCGGGCCCGTAGTGCTACCGGGTCCGGACCGGCGGACATGATGGCCCGGCTCAGGCTGGGCAGCACCAGGCCCGAGACCGCACCCAGCGCCGTCCGGACGTCATCCACTGCTGCTCCCTGCGGACCGATCCCGGGTGCCAGCACCGGACCGGCCAGCGAGCTGAGATCCAGGTCCAGCCGGCCATGGGTCAGCCCGACCACCACGCCGACCGAGCCGAGCGCGACACCGGCTGCCGTGTCGGTCGTCTTCGCTCCGGGCACCCGCAGCCCAGGCGCGCCCACCCCAGGCGCGTTCAGTTCGGGCGCGTTCGATCTGGGCGCCTTCGCTTCGGGCGCGTTCAGTTCGGCCGCGTTCAGGGCCGCTGCCTCATTGACCACCGTCTGGGCCACCGACAGCCCGCCCTGGGTGGTGGCCAGCTGGAACTGCGGTCCTCCGGGGTTACTGGTCCGGGCCAGCACGAACAGTCCGCGGCCACCGGCCAGCGCCAGGTCGATGGCCGGCTGCAGCGTCTCGAAGCCAAGATAGGGATTGACGGTGATGGCGTCGGCGGCCAGCGGCGACCCGTCGCTCAGATAGGCCCTGGCATAGGCCGCCATGGTGGAGCCGATGTCCCCACGCTTGATGTCCAGCAGGGTCAGCAGGCCGGCGGCCGACGCATCGGCCAGCACCCGTTCCAGCACGGCGATCCCGGCCGAGCCGAACGCCTCGAAGAAGGCCGACTGCGGCTTGACGATCGCGACCTGCCCAGCCAGCGCCTCCACCATGCCGCGGGCGCAGCGCTCCAGCCCGGCGACATCCCAGCCGAGTCCCCAGCTGGCCAGCAGCTCCGGGTGCGGGTCGATGCCCGCACAGACCGGGCCCCGGCCTCGTACGGCGGCGGCCAGACGACTCCCAAATGACTGCACCAGCATCCCCCTCATCTCTGTTCACCCGTCACAAAAGTCCCGCTCATTCTGTTCACCCGTCACAAAGGTCCCGCTCATTTCTGTTCACCCGTCACAAAAGTCCCCGTGGCGCGGAGTGTCGCGGGGACTTTGTGACGACTCGGCGTTGATGGCGGCGACTAGGGCGGGGCCGGCGTAAATGTAGCCGGAGTAGAGCTGCAGCAGCGCCGCGCCGGCATCGAGCATCGCAGCCGCATCATCGCGGGTGACGATGCCGCCCACCCCGATCACCGGTAACGCGGTCCGCGCCGTCAGGTAGCCGACCACCTCCCTGGACCGGATGGTGAGCGGCGCCCCGGACAGTCCCCCGGTCTGGGCCGCGAGCGCCAGGTCACGGTAGTCGATGCCATCCCTGGCCAGGGTGGTGTTGGTAGCGATCAGTCCCCGGACCCCGGCGCCGGTGCACACCTCCAGCACCTCGTCCAGCGCCGCACTGGACAGGTCCGGGCTGATCTTGACGAAGATCGGTACCGGCTGTTCCGGGTCCAGTCTGGCCGCCGCCGCGGTCAGTGCGCCGGCCAGCTCCGCCAGCGCCCAGCCGGCCTGCAACGACCGCAGTCCCGGGGTGTTCGGGCTCGACACATTGATCGCGATGTAGTCCGCGTACGGTGCCAGCAGCCCGAACGAGGTGAGATAGTCCTCCACCGCGTCCGCCAGCGGCGCGATCCTGGTCTTGCCGATGGAGATGCCGATCGGGATGCCGGCCGCGTTGTTGCCGCGCCGGATCCCGAGCCGGTCGAGCCGGTCGGCCAGCGCGCTCGCCCCGTCGTTGTTGAAGCCCATCCGGTTGATGATCCCCTGGCTGGCCGGCAACCGGAAGAGCCGTGGCGAGGCGTTGCCGGGCTGGGCTCGCGAGGTCACGGTGCCCAGCTCGGCAAACCCGAACCCGAGCGAGCCCCAGGCCCGGACGGCGGCGCCGTTCTTGTCCAGCCCGGCCGCCAGCCCGACCCGACCGGCGAACCGGATGCCGGCCACCGTCACCGGTTGCCGTTGGTTGCCCAGGGCAGCCCGGACAGCCGTACGAGTCGCCGCAGACTCACCCAGCCGGCTGAGAATGGTCAGCGTCCGCTCATGCACGGCCTCGGCGTCGCCATCGCAGGAGCTGAACAGCGCCGGACGCAGTAACCGCCGGTAACCCGCATTGAGTATCCGGCCGCGCACCGTCACCGGGTCGACGGGTCGGCCTCGGCGCAGCCGGACTCGGGACCGGAGTCGTCGGGACCGGACAGGTCGGCGTTCCAGGCCTGCAGCGACCGGACCCCCACGGTGCCGGTTCGCGCGGCCTCGATCCCCTGCACGGCGGCAGCCAGCCCCTGGACCGTGGTTACGCACGGGATTCCCCGGAGCACCGCGGCGGTCCGGATCTCATAGCCGTCCAGCCGCGGCCGGCCGCCCTGGCTCAACCCGTGCGGAGTGTTGAAAACCAGATCGACCTCGTCGTCCAAGATGGCCTGCACGATGGTCTTCTCCCCATCCGGGCCCGGTCCCTGGCTCTGCTTGCGTACCGGCGTGACTTTGATCCCGTTGCGCTGCAGCACGGAGGCGGTACCGGCCGTGGCGAGGATCTCGAACCCGAGATCGGCCAACCGCTTCACCGGGAAGATCACATGCCGCTTGTCCCGGTTCGCGACCGAGACGAAGATTCGCCCCGACTGCGGCAACGAGCCGAAGGCGGCGGTCTGGCTCTTGGCGAAGGCCGTACCGAACGATCTGTCCAGACCCATCACCTCACCGGTGGACTTCATCTCCGGTCCGAGGATGGTGTCGACCGAGGTACCGTCCGGGGCCCGGAACCGGTTGAACGGCATCACGGCCTCCTTCACCGCCATTGGCGCCCCGGCCGGGGTGTCGGCACCATCGCCACCGGCGCGCAACATCCCCTCGGCCCGGAGCTCGGCGATCGAGCTGCCCAGCATGATCCTGGCCGCCGCCTTGGCCAGCGGGGTCGCGGTGGCCTTGGAGACGAACGGTACGGTCCTCGACGCCCGCGGGTTGGCCTCCAGCACATAGAGGATGTCCCCGGCCAGGGCGAACTGGATGTTGATCAGCCCACGGACCCCGACGCCGGAGGCGATGGCCTCGGTCGAGTGCCGGATCCGCTGCACCACCTCCTCGCCCAGCGTGATGGGCGGCAGCACGCAGGCCGAGTCACCGGAATGGATGCCGGCCTCCTCGATGTGTTCCATCACCCCACCGAGGTAGAGTTGCTCCCCGTCATAGAGGGCATCGACATCGATCTCCACCGCATCGTCGAGGAAGCGGTCCACCAGCACCGGGTGGGCCGGTGACACCTCGGTGGCCCGGTCAATGTAGTTGGCCAGGGTGGCCTCGTCATAGACGATCTCCATCCCACGCCCGCCCAGCACATAGGAGGGCCGGACCAGCACCGGATAGCCGATGGTGTCGGCAATCAACTTGGCCTCGGCAAAGGACC
>JBBSQO010000290.1:0-3701 GCA_038244025.1 Propionibacteriales bacterium | reverse complement strand
CTGCGCCTGGGCACTCAAGCTGACCTCCGACGATGGATGGATGGCAGCCGGCAAGGCACGTGCTGAAACACTGAAGAAGACACCGGGAGCCATCAACACCGGACTGTTCACCGGGTCCCCGTCGGCTGACAAGAAGATCCGGGAGAAGTCTGTCAAGAAGAGCGGCAACAAGGGCTTCGATGAGACCATTGCGACGTACTACGACGTCGTAGCCAGCGGCAAGTCGCTGGGAGCTTCCCCGGCCGGCCAAGCCATCCAGACCGAGTTGGCAAATGCGGTGACGGCGGTCTTGCTGGGCAGCAAGTCACCCGACCAGGCCCTGAAGGAGGCCCAGGCGGCTGCCAAGCGAGCCTACGACCAGGTAGCCGGCTAAGCCCAGAAGGCCAGTGTCGTCCCACCGATGCGGGTCAGCGGTGACATCCGGCCCACTATGGCGCCAGGTTGAGAATCTGGCCCGCATAGCGGAGCTGATCTTGCAGCCGGGACACGTCGATGGCGTGGACGCCTCTGTCGTCTCGTACTGCCTGGGCAGCGGCCAGGCCGGTAGCGTGACCGAGCAGCTGATACTGCACCTCCATCCGGATCGAGGAGAACGCCACGTGGGAGGCCGACAGGCAGACCGGGACCAGCAGGTTGGTGCAGTCGGCCTCCCGGGGCAGCAGGGCGGAAAAGGGAATGGGATACGGCGGCGCCGGCACCGACAGGTATCCCTCGGTGACCACCATGCCGACCGGACGCGGGTGCTCATACACCCATCGCCAGCCGCGCTGCACCTCGCGGATGTCGAGATGGTAGGAGCCCATCGCGACCACGTCGGTCTGTTTCCGGGCTGTCAACAGGTCGTGCTCGGTGAGCAGCCGGGCACCGAGCATCCGCCGGGCCTCCCGGACATAGAGCTGGTGCGGCAGGTGCCCGGTGTCGGTGAACTCGTCGGTCGGCAACCCCCAGCGGTTCAGCTCATTGCGGATGCCGGCCGGCACGCAGCTGTCCTGGGAGAGAAACCATAAGAAGTCCTGGGCATGATGCAGGTGGTGCAACCGGAGCTCCTCCCGCCGGGCGGCATCGGCCTCGGGGTATTCCCAGGCCGAGCCGTCCAGCACATTGAGCGAGAATGGGCCAAGCGAGTTGGCATCGCATTTGCCGCCCGGCAGGTTGGGCGTCAGCCCGATCAGCTGGCCGGCCGTCACCTCGGTGCCGGCACGCCGCCAATGCTCGAACAGCCGGCGCCCCAGCTCCCAATGCGCCTCGTCGTAGCCGGGCCGTCTGGTGAACGGGATCCGGTCGGCGGCTTGGGTCAGGCAGACCCGGTAGCCGTACGACATCACCCCGCCGGCCCCGTCGCCGACCTGGGCCAGAGGCTCGGCCTTGATCTGGTCCAGCAGCAGGCCCTCCTGTTCACCGGTCGGGTCATCGGCGAAGGGTGAGATCCACGGCGGCATGGTGTGCCGACCGGGTACCAGCTCCTGCCGGCCGGCGAACCGCTCGCCGTACAGAGATCGGTCTTCCCGTCCGACGGCGTACGGCACCCCGGCCATCGCCAGCAGGTCGCCCTCGTAGCTGGCATCGATGAAGACCGCCGCGGTGAAGGTGCGCTCTGCTGTCTTCGTCGGGCCTGCGGTGACCGACTGGATGGATCCCGCCGAAGTCTCCACGCCGGTCAGCCGATGATCAAACAACACCTCCACCCCGGCATCAGTCAGCCAATGAGCGAAGATCAGCTCGGCGACGTGGGGTTCCGGCCCGGCGAAACTGCCAGCCGGGACGTGGTAGTGGTCGGCCACCGCCTGACGAAACCTGGCCGCCATGCCACCCACCACCCTGGGATCCCCGAGATCGGTGTAGCCAAGGCCCCCCGATGTCATCCCGCCGAGATGCCGGCCCGGCTCCAGCAACACCACCGGCACCCCGGCCTCGGCCGCCGCCACCGCGGCGCAGACGCCGGCCGAGGTGGCGGCGTACACCAGCACCGCGGCCGAGCCGGTCACTGTGTTCCTTTCCTCTGTGTCCTTTCCCGGTAGCGGCGCCAGGACTGGGCCACCAGGGCCAGATCGTCGCTGTTCAGCGATTCGGTGGACCGGTCGATCCGTTCGGCGTAGTACAACGCCGGGACCCCCAGGCCCGCCTGAGCGGAGACATAAGATCTCCACTGCTCCTTGTCGGGCATCGGCCACTGGTCGGTATCGACGAGGTGGTTCGGCATGGCCGCGGTCACCACGGCATGGCGAAACCGGAGCTGGTCGGCGACCGGTACCCGGTTGGTGGCTGGGTCGCGCTCGAGGACGTCGTTGAGCCGGACCATGTCACAGACATCACCGAAGGACGGGTGCGGCGTGTGGGTGATGATCAGGGCGTCCGGCTTGGCCGCCTTCGCCGCCAAGTAGATCGTCTGCAGCAGGTCGTGCAGGGCGGCGATGCCCCAGCTGCCCGGGGAGCCGTCGGGGTGGCGATAGCTGCGCAGCGATGGCCCGGCCGGCGCACGCTGGCTGAAGTCGATCTTGAGGCCGTCGGCGTCCAGGCCGTCAGGTCCGATGATGGAGGTGACTATCGCGGTCAGCCGTTGCCGGTAGCCCGGATTGCCGGGATCGACCGAGACCGGTCGGCCCCACGGGTCGAGCACGCATTCGGCTGCTGGGATGCCCGCCGGGTCCCAGGCCTTCCACCACAGCAGCACCCGCTGCCCGGTCCGGTGCCGCTCGTCGATCCAGGCCCTCAGGTCCGGCCAGCGCTGCCGGTCCGGTTCGGCGGTGCCGTACTGGGCCTGCCACTGATCGTCGATCACCACCGTGCCCGGAACCAGATGATGCTCGGCCAGGGTGCCGAGCAGGTCGTCGTAGACGTCCATCCGGGCCATCTCGGCGGCCACCGGCTGCCCCGGCGCTAACACGGCCGGCCGCAGGTCGGCCAGATAGTACGGGTGGCTGGCCGGTTCGCCGGGCAGTGGCGCCCGGGCACACTGGGCCCCCCAGCCGCAGAAGATCGGCTCACTCCACCAGTCGGCCCGCTGGTGCAGCGGCGCGGCAGCCGCCAGCCCGTGCTGGACCAGGTCCTCGCGGTGCCGGCCGATGGCGGCGAACGGGTTGTCGGCCGGCCGGATCACCACGGTGGGCGTAGTGAACTCGCCGGCCACCTGGGTGTGGCCATCGTAGTCCAGCTCGAGCCAGAATCCCCCGTCGACGGGGACGTAGCGCAGCTCGGTGAAGCCGAGCTGGTGCACCGGGGCCCGGACGGCGAGCGACAACCAGTCCCCCGCCGGGATGTCGGTGGCGCCGGCGGGGGCCGGCCGGCCCAGCGCCAGGCACAGCGGTGGCGGGGAGAAGACGGCATGCAACCGACCCGGTTCGGCGTCCCCCACCACGCCGAGGGTGACGGCGGCCGAGGCGGGTCGGACTACCTGCACCGGCTCAGTCGGGGTCGGATCGAACACGGACTGGTAGTCGATCGAGGATCGGAACGCACCCGAAGCCCCAGTGCTCAGCACCGCCCGGCCGCCGAGCAGCTGGATTTCGGCCAGGTCGCCGTTGCCACAGACCGTGGCGCTGACTTCGACGGCGTCCGGCCGGCAGAGCAGCCGGACCTGCTTGTGCTCCCAGATCGGGCTGCGCAGCTCAACCGTCACCTCGATCCCATCCGGTCCCCGGTCCCGTACCATCGGGCCGCCCGCCCCATCACGCTCATCAGTCGGGTAGCACTCGTCGGTCCCG
>JBBSQO010000289.1:0-3715 GCA_038244025.1 Propionibacteriales bacterium | reverse complement strand
TGACAGGCCGTTTTCCGCCGCCAGCGCGTCCAGTCGCTCCAGGGACAAGGCCAGGTGGGCGCCGCGTTTGCTGCCTGCCAGCGCATGCACCTCGTCGATGATCACCGTGTCGACGAATCCGAGCGACTCCCGCGCCGCGGAGGTGAGGAGCAGAAACAACGACTCCGGTGTGGTGATTAAGATGTCTGGCGGTCGGGTGGCGAGCCGGCGCCGCTCCGCCGGCGTGGTGTCTCCGGACCGTACCCCGACCACAATGGCAGGTGCGGCGGCGCCGGTCCGGGCTGCCGTCCGGCTGATCCCGGCCAGCGGGGCGCGCAGGTTGCGCTCGATATCGACGGCGAGAGCCTTGAGCGGGGAGACATAGAGCACCCGGCAGCGTTCCTTGGTAGGCGGTACGGGCGCGGCTGCCAGCCCGTCCAGGGCGGACAGGAAGGCGGCCAGCGTCTTGCCGGAACCGGTCGGGGCGACGACCAGCACATTGTGGCCGGCCGCTATGGCCCGCCAGGCACCATCCTGGGCGCGAGTCGGTGCGGCGAAGACCTCACGAAACCACGCCTGGGTCGGGGCGGAGAACGCGCTCAGCCCCGCGGCGTCACTTTCCCGGTCCGTTTGCACAACGCCTATCCTGCCTGCCGGCACCGACACTTCCGAACGTAGTGCTCTCTCGTTAACAAGCCAGGGCTTGCTGCTGTCCGCGGGTATCCAACACGTACGGTGACCAACAAGGCGTTGCTCACGTCCTCGACAAGCGGTTCGGATCTAATGTCTCCGGATCTAATGTCTGCGGATCTGATGTGATCGCCTGACGCCCGGACTACGCGGGCCGGCGTGCTGGATCAACACGTGCTCGATCGACACGTACTCAACCAACGACTCCGCTGGCCGACCCCCGATGGTGAACCTGGCGCTCTCTTTGGCATGGGCCGATGAAGGAGACCGAGCTCTGGTCACGGATGCGCGCCCATCTCGGTCCTGGCTACTTCCGGGTCTGGGCCCAGCAGCAGGCACTGCCGGCGCTGGACAGCCGTACTGTCGAAGAGGCCATCGAGGCGCACATCTCGTTCAAGGAGATCTGGCGTGCGGTCTGGGAGGCACTGGAACTGCCTGCCAGCGAGCGCTAGCTCGCACGCCACCGTCGCCGAGCCGAAGAGCACCCCCAAGTGCGGCGTGTCGTTGCAGGCTCGAACACATGTTCGGTAAGTTGTCCACTGTCGGAACAACCGGCGCCGTTTGTCCACAGATGGCTCTCCGGCTGACTTTTGTCAGTGGTCGTCCTTAGAGTCAATAGTGACAAGACCAATAGACCACAGCGCCCCCGGACGGGGTTATCGGAAGGATCCATCATGGCCGTTGCAGATCGCAGCAAAGCTCTTGAGACCGCACTTGCCCAGATCGAGAAGCAACACGGCAAGGGCTCCGTGATGCGACTCGGTGATGAGACCCGGGCACCCATCGAGGTGATCCCTACCGGCTCGATTGCCTTGGACATTGCGTTGGGCATCGGCGGCCTGCCGCGCGGTCGGGTGGTGGAGATCTATGGGCCGGAGTCCAGCGGCAAGACGACCGTCGCGCTGCATGCCATTGCCAACGCCCAGGCCGCCGGCGGTATTTGTGCCTTCATCGATGCCGAGCACGCGCTCGACCCTGAGTACGCCGAGCGGCTCGGTGTCGACACCGATGCCCTGCTGGTCAGCCAGCCCGACAACGGCGAGCAGGCACTGGAGATCTCCGACATGCTGATCCGCTCCGGCGCGCTGGACCTTCTGGTGATCGACTCGGTGGCGGCACTGACACCCCGCGCCGAAATCGAGGGCGAAATGGGCGACAGCCATGTCGGCCTGCAGGCTCGGTTGATGAGCCAGGCGCTGCGTAAAATGACCGGTGCCATCAGCTCCACCGGCACGACAGTGATCTTCATCAACCAGTTGCGCGAAAAAATCGGTGTGATGTTCGGCTCGCCGGAGACCACGACCGGTGGCAAGGCGCTGAAGTTCTATGCCTCGGTCCGGCTCGACGTGCGACGGATCGAGACGCTGAAGGATGGCCAGGATATGGTCGGTAACCGGACCCGGATCAAGGTGGTGAAAAACAAGGTCGCCCCACCGTTCAAGCAGGCCGAGTTTGATATCCTCTACGGCCATGGCATCAGCCGTGAGGGCAGCCTAATTGACATGGGCGTGGAAGCCGGATTGGTGCGCAAGGCGGGTGCCTGGTTCACCTATGATTCCGACCAGCTGGGCCAGGGCAAGGAGAATGCCCGTAACTATCTGATCACCAACCCCGATCTGGCCAACGAGCTGGAGAAGCGGATCAAGGAGCACATGGGCATCGGTCCGCAGGTGGACGTACCGGCTGGAGTTGATCCAGTGACCGGCGAGGTGGAGTTCTAGTTGACATCCCGGGCCGAAGACGGGCGGGTCGGGACCGGGCACCAGGTGTCCGGTCCCTGGCAGGAGGTGTTCGGGCCCGGCGGTCTCACTGCCGCCGAGAGCCAACCCGCAGACATCGAACCCGCCGACAGCCAACCAGCGGGTACCGGAGACCGGGATGGTGATGCGGTTGACCTGGCGGGCGATGCCGATCCTGAAGCAGTCGCGCGGACGATCGTGCTCCGCAAGCTGACCGCCCGGGACCGGACTCGACAAGAGCTGAGCAAGGCACTGAAAGCCAAGAACGTTCCGGAGAAGGTGGCTGGTGAGGTGCTGGACCGGATGCAGGATGTCGGGTTGGTCGACGATACCCGGTTCGCGGAGTCCTGGGTGCGGTCGCGTCAGCAACGCCGTGGACTGTCCAAGATGGCGCTGCGTCGAGAGCTGTCCGACAAAGGTATCGACCGGGACACGATTGACGAGACGCTGCAGAGCGTCGAGGTCGATGACGAATACTCGGCAGCCCTGATGCTGGTCGAAAAGAAGCTGCGGAGCATGTCTGGGCTGGAGCCGCACGTCCAGAAGCGTCGGCTCTTCGGCGCCCTAGCCCGACGGGGCTTCTCCTCGGGCCTGTCCAGTCGCGTCATTCATGAGTTGCTGCGCTAGAGGCGGAACTTTATTGCTAAAGACTTGGTGGTGCTGCGTGAGGACGGTTTGTGTACCGCCGTAGCGAAGGAGCTGCGGTCTTGGATGCTTGACCAGAAGGGGCCGGGGACCTAATCTGCAAGGAACGAGGGTTTGACCAGTTAATGATTGATGATTGCTCTTTTGACTCCATGATGGCCCGAATTTGACCCGGGATATGAAATTTTTAGCGAGCCGTTCTCGACGAATCGAGAGCGGCCTGGATTGACTAGCGGTCGCCATACGCGGAGATCGTGACTGCCACCTGCCACAGGGTGATTTTGGCGCACCCGCATGGATCTGGTTCAGCCCTCCTGAGCACACGCGTGAGCGTGTAGATGGGAGTGTGCCGCATGCTCGGCCCAGGACTTGTGATTGTGAGCGGCGTACTGCTGCTGATTCTTGTTGCCGTCATTGTGCTGCTGGTTGTGGTCTATCGCAAGGTCTCGGCTCACGAAAGGGTTGACGAGCGAGCCGATGCTGCGACGCAACAGGACGTTGGCGCCAAGTTGGCCGCTGCCGAGACAGAGCAGCAGGAACAGCGAGCCGTGACAGGAGCCGCCGAGTCCATCCGGGCCAAGGCCGAGGAAGCTGCCGGTGGGGTCAGAGCAGATGCCGATGCCTACCACCGTGATACCCGGACCCACGCGGACGCCCTGCTG
>JBBSQO010000288.1:0-3742 GCA_038244025.1 Propionibacteriales bacterium | reverse complement strand
TCCCCCGACTGGCTGATCGCCACCACCAAGGTGCTGGGTCCGACAATCGGGTCGCGATAGCGGAACTCACTGGCCAGCTCGACCTCGCAGGGAATCCTGGTCCAGTGTTCGATCGCGTACTTGGCCACCATGCCGGCGTAGGAGGAGGTGCCGCAGGCAATGATGATGATCTTGTCGATCAGTCGGAGCTCGGCCTCGCTGATCCGGAGCTCGTCCAGCGTCAGCGCTCCGTCGGCCGTGTAGCGGCCGAGCAGGGTGTCGGCGACCGCTCGCGGCTGCTCGTGGATCTCCTTGCGCATGAACCAGTCAAAGCCGTCCTTCTCGGCGGCCGAGAGGTCCCAGTCCACGTGGTAGGGCCGGATCACGGCCGGCTCGCCGTCGAAGGTGAAGACGTTGACCTGGTCACGGCTGATCTCCACCACCTGGTCCTGCCCGAGCTCAATCGCCTCGCGGGTGTGCTCGATGAAGGCGGCCACATCGGAGGCAAGGAAGTTCTCACACTGGCCAACCCCGACCACCAGCGGCGAGTTCCGCCGGGCGGCCACCACCAGATCGGGATCGGCCGCGTCAATCGCCACCAGGGTGAAGGCACCCTTCAGGTGGCCACAGACCGTGCGCATGGCCTCGGTCAGCGAACCGCCGGCATTGCGGAGATGTTGACCGAGCAGCTGCGCCACCACCTCGGTGTCTGTCTCGGAAAGGCAGTTGATGCCGCTGTCCGCCAACTCCTGCCGCAGTACGGCGAAGTTCTCGATGATGCCGTTGTGGACCAGCGCGACCCGGCCATCGGACGAGAGGTGCGGGTGGGCATTGCCGTCGGTGGGGGGGCCGTGGGTGGCCCAGCGGGTGTGCCCGATGCCGACGCCGGTTTCCGGCAGCGGCGACTCGGCCAGCACCTTCTCCAGGTTGACCAGCTTGCCGGCCTTCTTGACCGAGGCGATCCGGCCATCATCACCCACCGCCACCCCGGCGGAGTCATAGCCCCGATACTCCAGCCGCCGCAGGCCAGCAATGACAACCTGGCTGGCGACCTTGGGGCCGACGTAGCCGACGATTCCGCACATGGTGGACAGGCTACCGGTGTGGGGGCCTTGCAGCCCATCAGCCACCCGGCAGAATGCTGGCTATGGTTGAACGACCTGATATGAGTGGTCCCGACAAGCTCGGCCAGGGTGACATGAGTGGTCTCGACAGGGGCGATACCAACTCATCGAACCCCTACGTCGAGCGCAGCCGTGCCGACTGGGCCGCGCTCGCGGCCTCTACCCCGATGACGCTGGATTTGGCGACCGTTCAGCGACTCCGCGGCTTGAGTGATCCGACCAGCTTGCTGGAGGTGGCCGAGGTCTACCTGCCGCTGACCCGGCTGCTGAGCCAGTACGTCCTGCACACCGGCGCGCTCTATCAGGCCACTCACGACTTTCTCCGCCTCTCGGTGCGGCGGACACCTTTTGTGATCGGTGTAGCCGGGTCGGTCGCGGTCGGCAAGTCCACCACTGCCCGGCTGCTCCGCGAGCTGTTGGCCCGCTGGCCGGAACACCCACGGGTGGAGCTGGTCACCACCGACGGGTTCCTCTGGCCGAACGCGGAGCTGGACCGGCGGCACATCCTGCACCGGAAGGGTTTTCCCGAGTCGTACGACCGGCGGTCGCTGCTGCGCTTCGTGATGGATGTGAAGTCTGGCAAGTCGGAGGTGGCTGCCCCCGTCTACAGCCACCTGATCTATGACATTGTCGAAGGCGAACGGACTGTCGTTCATCACCCCGACATCTTGATCGTCGAGGGGCTCAACGTCTTGCAGGCGGCGCGCGTCCGGCCGGACGGCACCACCAGTCTCGCGCTGAGCGACTTCTTTGACTTCTCGGTCTATGTCGACGCGCATCCAGCTGACATCCGGCACTGGTACATTCAGCGCTTCCTGTCGTTGCGGGATACCGCCTTTCAGGATCCGCGCTCCTACTTCACCCGCTATGCCAGCCTCAGCGAGGCTGAAGCCGTACATCAGGCGGGCCGGTTGTGGGACAGCATCAACGGCCCCAACCTGGCGCTGAACATCCGGCCCACCCGGGGCCGGGCCACCGCCGTACTGCGCAAGGCCCGTAACCATCAGGTGAAGTGGGTCCGGATCCGCAAGCTGTGACTGCCTGGGCGTTTCCCCACCACCCAATTGCCCGAACGGCTCGGCTAGCTGACGGTTCGCTGATAGCTGAGGCCCAAAGTGGGTACCGAACCATCCTGACCGCAACGGGTACCGAATCTTGAGGACCCGATCACAGGAGGACACGATGGGTACTGTCAGCGACTTTGTCATCGATCGGCTGATCGAGTGGGACCTGCATCTCTACTATGGCTTTCCGGGCGATGGGATCGGCGGTTTCGACGGTGCCCTGGAGCGGGCTGAGCGCGGTGGCAAGGACTTCCGCTACATCCGGCCGACCCATGAGGAGATCGCCAGCTTCATGGCCTGTGCCCACGCCAAGTTCACCGGCGAGGTCGGTGTCTGCATCGCCACCTCTGGGCCCGGCGCGGTGCACCTGCTCAACGGGCTTTACGACGCCAAGATGGACAACCAGCCCGTCGTCGCGATCGTCGGCCAGCAGGGCCGGGTGTCGCTCGGCAGCGAAGCCCAGCAGGAGATCGACTTGGAGCGGGTGTTCCAGGATGTAGCCGGTTTCGTGGAGACGGTCAGCACCCCGATGCACGCCCAGCTGGTGGTTGACCGCGCCGTCCGGATCGCGCAGGCCGAGCGGTGCCCCACGGTGGTGATCCTGCCGGCAGATGTCCAGAACCTGACCATGGAGACCCCGGATCTGGAGCATTGGGTCTCCCGGACCGGCGTCGGGTACGCCTCGACCCGGCTGTCACCGCCGGCCGATGAGATCCAGCGGGCCGCGGCAGTGCTCAATGCCGGCAGCAAGGTCGCGATGATCGTCGGTGAGGGTGCCCTCGGTGCCACCGATGAGGTGCTGGCGGTGGCGGACCGGCTCGGCGCCGGCGTCATCACCGCACTGCTCGGCAAGGCCGTGGTCCCCGGCGACGTGCCGTACCACACCCAACAGCTCGGCCTGCTCGGGTCCCGGCCCAGCTATGACATGATGCAGGACTGCGACACGCTGCTGATGGTCGGCAGCAACTACCCCTATGCCGAGTTCCTGCCCAAGACGGGACAGGCCCGGGGCGTCCAGATCGACCTGGACCCCGGCCACCTCAGCCTGCGCTACCCGATGGAGGTCAACCTGATCGGGGACGCCAAGACCACCCTGACCGCACTGCTGGCCCACCTGCGCCCGGTCGAGGACCGCAGCTGGCAGAACAAGGTGATCGCCGGCATGAAGTCCTGGAACGAGGTGACCGAGAGCGAGGCGATGACCAAGGCCAACCCGATCAACCCCCGGTACGTGTACCACACGTTGAACGAGCGGCTGCCGGAGAACGCCATCATCACCGCCGACGCCGGCAGCACCGCGGACTGGTACGGCCATCACATCAAGCTCGGCCGCAACATGATGGGCAACCGGTCCGGCCGGCTCGCCTCGATGCTGGCCGCGATGCCGTACGCGGTGTCGGCCAAGTTCGCCCATCCGGACCGGCCTGTGGTGTGCACAATCGGCGACGGCGCGTTCCAGCTGCTCGGCATGAACGAGATGCTGACGGTGAAACGGCACTGGCGCGAATGGGAGGAGCCCCGGTTCATCGTGCTGGTGCTACACAACAATGACCTGACCCAGGTGTCCTGGGAGAT
>JBBSQO010000287.1:0-3748 GCA_038244025.1 Propionibacteriales bacterium | reverse complement strand
CGACCTGCTGCTGATCACCCGGGCAGGCAACCTGGTCCGTCGACCGGTGGCGAAGGGTGGCGCACTGGGTGCTCCGGTGTTGATCGGCCATGGCGGCTGGACCGGCCTCACCCATGTCGTCAATGCCGGTGACTGGAACGGTGACGGCCATCACGATGTCATTGCCCGCACCAAAGCCGGACGGCTGTTGCTCTATCGGGGTAAGGCCGGCGGCGGCTTGTCCGCCGGAGTCGACATGGGCGTCAAGGCGCCGTACACCTCGATGACCAGCGTTGGGGACCACAACCGCGACCGGCATCCTGATCTTGCGGTCATCTCCACCGCCGGGAACTTGTGGTTGCTGTACGGCAACGGCAAAACAGGTTTCGCCGGCAGCAAGAAGATCGCCTCGGGCTGGGCTCACCAGGGCTGGCTGCGCAGCCCCGGCGACTTCAGCGGCGATGGTCGGCCGGATTTGATCACCAATGTAGGCGGAAATCTGTACCTGCACCGAGGCACCGCGACCTCGTTCAGTAGCCCGGTCAAGATTGGCCATGGCTGGAACTCGATCTCTGCCATTACCTCGGTCGGTGACTTTGATGGCGACAAGGCCGCCGACATCGTGGCCCGGACGCCGCGCGGTCAGTTCATCCTCTACCGTGGCACCGGCAAGGGGAAATTCCTCGACTCCCGGACCTTGCCGGGCAGCTGGGCCGGCACCAGGTTCGCCACCTGAGAGCAGCTGTGGCCGGTCAGGGCCGCAGGACGATGCCGAATCCTTCTGCCTGGACCCGGATCCCGTCGTGGTACGGCTTTGCACTTGTCAGCTGGTGTCCGAAGGGCAGGTTGCCCATCGGCACGGTCAGCGTCAGCCGCTGGCCGAGCAGCAGCCGGCTGGCCTGATCCAGTGCACCGGAGTCGGTTTTGATCTCCCGGGGCGTGATCTTAACCGCGCCGTTGTCGACTGACAAGGACACGCTCGCGGTGGCGTGCAGCGGCCGGCCAAGCACGTTGAGGGAACCGGTGATCTTCGTCTCCCCGTCGTCGGCCGCAGAGAGCTTCAGGGTCCGGCCGGTGTTGTCGAAGTAGGTGTTCAGATCCGAGTAGCGCAGCGTGACCCGCTCCTCGGACTTGCCGATGCCGACCCGCCGGACGTCGCGAACCAGCACGTCGTGGAACGCGACCCGTACGTCGGACAGCGTCGACTCCACCCGCTCCAGCCGCAACGGCCCGCTGGTGATGCCGAGGGTGGTCACGTCCACCTCGTTGTAAGCGCCGCGGATGACTTGTGGAAGGAACAAGATGCCACGGACCTGCACCTCGGGGCGGTGGCTGACGCCGGTAGCGTCTTGGACGTTGCGCGCCAGCAGGGACTCGGCGCCGAACCGGGCCAGAGTATCGGCCCCCATAACACCAACAGGATTCCGAGGGTCAGAGCGACGACCTGCAGGGTGGTCCGCTTGGACCGTCGGGACCGCCTGGACCGGCGCCTGGTAGCCGGGCCCCGGTTAGCCATCGGAACGCTCCACTGTCGACGCGGTTTCCCTCATCTGATGTTCACCTCTCGTGATGCGCTTGCTGGGCCAGCTCGCCAACCGCCCGAGCAGGGTCAGGACCGCCGGGGTGAGCACCGGGCGTACCAGCAGGGTATCTATCAGCAGACCGACGGTCATCGCGAAGGCAATCTGCCGGAAGGTCGACAGCGGGATGATGGCGACCATCGCGAAGGTGCCCGCCAGGATCGCACCCGCGGTGGTGATGGCCCGCGAGGTCCGCGGTACCGCGATGGTCAGCGCCTCCGCCAGCGGGCGGTGCTTGGTCTCAGCCCAGATCGAGCCGACGGCGAAGACGTTGTAGTCCGAGCCCAAGGCGATCAGCAGCACCGCGGCCGCGAACGGGGCGTAAAAAGTCAGGCCCTGTTGGCCCAGGAACCCTTGGAAGACCACGGTGGTCAACCCGAGTGCAGCGGCCACGCTCAGGGCGCTGCAGGCCAGCAGAGCCACCGGCGCAATGAAGGCACGCAGGTAGAGGATGAGAATCACCAGCTCGACTAACAGGGCAGTCAGCAGCACGATCCCCAGGCTGGCCCTGGTGAGCTGGGCGACCTCCGAGGCGATCACGGTCTGCCCGGTCACCGACACCTGGGCCGCCGGCAGACCGGACTGGCGCGCCAGCGCCGGGAGCCGGGACTGGAGCTGGCGGACATGGCCGATCGCCTCGGCGGCCAGCGGGTCGGAGTCGTAGACCACGATAAACCGGGCGGCGTTCCCGCTCCGGGCCAGGACCAGGCCCTGGGCCTGCGACAGCGGGGTGTCGCCCGGGCCGAGAACTCGGGCAACCCCAGGTTGGGTGGCGAGCAAGTCTCCCAGCCGGGACAGGGCGGGGCGTTCAGAGGTGATGCCGTCCCGTTCCAGCAGGACCTCGGTGGGCGCGGAGATGCCCCGCAGCCCGGCGGCGTCGAGGATCTGCCCCCCCTCGGCCACCTCGTCATCGCTCGGTAGCCCGGCAGCAAACGAGAGGTCGAGCCGGGCCTGGGCCACCGGAATGGTCGCCAAGCCCAACAAGATAATGATCCCGGCCGTTGCCACGAACGCCGGTCCGCGGGCGGTCAGCAGCCTGATCCCAAGGTTCGCCCGGCGCTTCAGCTCGGCCGGGCGGGAGCCCTGGAGGATATGCCCGCGCCGCGCCGATGAGCCCCTGACCGGCAGTACGGTGAACAGCCGCCAGCCCAGGATCGTCATCACAGCTGGGGTGAGGGTCAGGCAGACCGCCACCCCGACCAGCACGGTCAGCGCCAAGGCTGGCCCTAGCGCCCGGAAGATCCCGAAGGGTGCGGCGAGCAGTGAGATGGTGCCGCCCGCAACCGTCAGCCCGGCGACGGCGATGACCGAGGCGGTGCGCCGGATCGCGCGACGGGCAGCCTCACGGTTGGGCAACCCGAGGTCCAGCTCGTCGCGGAATGCCGAGAAGAAGAGCACACAGTAGTCGGTCACCACACCCAGCAGCAGCGCGAGCAGCAGCGGTTCCAGCTGGCTGGGGACCGCAAAGCCGAACGCGCCGGCGAGTATGGACAGGACCGGAATGTACACCAGGTAAGCGATCGCGGCCATCCCCACCACGGCCAGCGGTGCCAGCAGGGACCGGAACGCCACTGCGACGACGAACAGAATCAGCAGCACGCTGGCCGCCTCGAACAGCCCGAGCCTGGAGCTGAGGTAATGGCTCTGCGCCACCTGCGCGGGCACGAAACCGGTCACATAGGTACCGACGGAGGGCTGGTTGTGGAAGTGCGCCGCGTACTGGTTGGCGAGCCGGACCGTGTTGTGCAGGCCGGTGCCATCGGAGAGGTAGAGGTAGGTCACGGTGGTGTCGGCCGTACCCGTGGGCACCGGGATGGCCGCGATGATCTGGCCCGGCACCGGAGGATTGGGTGCCTGGACGACGTCCTGGGTGGTGGCCAGCGCCCAGAGCGTCGAGTCCGCTCGGGTCAGCAGGCTCAGACCGTCGGCCTGGTGGACGACCACCGTTGTCCCGGACAGCACCGGCACCCGGAACTCCCGCAGGATCCGTTGCTCCACCTGTAAGACGGTGCTGCCCGGGGGAAGGAGGTCGCCGAAGCCGCCGCCACCTCCGTGCACCGGTATGAGGACGGTGGCCAGGGTCGCCATCACTAGCCACACCGCCACCACCGCCCAGCGGCCTGTCGTCACCACGACCCGGTAACCGTGACCGGCCCGCGCCGACGCATGAGACACCGCCGCACCGACGT
>JBBSQO010000286.1:0-3792 GCA_038244025.1 Propionibacteriales bacterium | reverse complement strand
CAGTGAGTGGCCCTTCAGTGAGTGGCCCTTCAGCGGGCGCATAGTCTCGTTGCGTGCGTCGTCTGTGGTTGCGGTGGGTCCTGCTGCTGCTCTTTGTGGCTGTCCTTGGCACCGCCTTCGTCAATCTCGGCCAGTGGCAGCTGCGCCGACTGCATGAGCGCGAGACGCGGAATGCCACCACCATCACCAACGAGGCTCGGCCGACAGTCCCGTTCAGCCAGGTCTTCAACCGCCCGATCACCGATGCCGACCAGTGGCAGCGGGTGCAGGCTCATGGCACCTTCGATGCCGACCACCAGTTCATCGCGCGCTACCGCAACGACAACGACGACCGGGGGTACGAGGTCGTGACACCGCTGCACACCGACGCCGGTACGGTGCTGGTCGACCGCGGTTTTATTGCCATGACCGGGAGCGAGTTCCCCGACACCGCCCCGGCACCACCGGCGGGCGAGGTCACGCTGGTCGGGCAGGTGCGGCGCAGCGAACGCGGCAGGCCGGGAGCCATCCGGCCCGATGGCGGTCAGGTCAGGCTGATCAATGCGTCCGCGATCGGCGCCACGCTGCCCTATCCCGTACTGGATGGCTACATCGGTGTGCTGTCGATGCAGCCCGTCCAGCAGGGAGAGTTCCGGCCGGTCTCCGTCCCGGAGCTCTCCAACGGCCCGCATTTCTGGTACGCGGTGCAGTGGTTCATGTTCACCGGCATTGCCGCCTTCGGACTGGTGGTGTTCATCCGTGGTGATGTAAGGGACCGGCGGGCAGCCAAGAAACAGCTCACCGATGAGGGGCAGGGTGCGCCGGCGAACTCGAGGGATCACCCGGTCCCGGACATCCACCAGGCTCGAAGTCATGGCTAGCAGCTCAACAGAGACGCCACTGTTCGGCCCGGCGGCGGCGCCGCTGCTGCAGGTGATGACACTGAACGTCCGGCTGGCCCGGCCGCAAACCACGCCAGCCGATCCCGATCACTGGCCGCGTCGGGCACCGGTCCTGCAGGCATTGCTGCGCCACGAACAACCGCACGTGGTGGGCAGCCAGGAGGTGCTGTTCCGCCAGCTGGGGACGCTCCGGGCAGCCCTGGGCCGTTATGACTGGGTTGGAATTGGCCGGGACGGTGGCAGCCGAGGCGAGCTGAACCCGGTACTCTACGACCGAGATCGCCTCGAGCTGGCCGGCTTTGACTTCCACTGGCTGTCGGACACGCCCCGCTGCGTCGGCTCCACCAGCTGGGGTAACCAGGTGCCCCGCATCCTCACCGAATGCCGTTTCACCGATCGGTCCACTGGACACCAGCTGCGGGTCTTCAACACGCATCTTGATCATGAGTCAGAACGCGCCCGGCAGCGGTCCGCCGGGTTCATCGCCCGGCTCGTCAACGACGAGCCGGACCTGCCGACCGTGGTGCTGGGCGACTTCAACGCTGCTGCCCCGACGGCAGAGACCTACCGGATCCTGACCGACAACGACCTGCACGACAGCTGGCGAATTGCCGAGCGTCGGGTCAGCAACGCGTGGGGCACCTTCCCCGACTACCAGCCGCCGGTCAAGGATGGCCTGGTGCTCGACTGGATCATGGTCGGCAACGGTGTCGAGGTGATCCGGGCCGGCCGCAATACCTTCACCAGCAATGGGCAGGCACCAACGGATCACCTCCCGGTCCAGGCCTGTCTCCGGCTGGCCCGGCGGGGATAGCCCTGGCCAGCTGAACGCGGGCGCCAGCGTACGGTCTGGGCCTGCGGCCTGCCCGGACGCGCCAACGCATGGCAGGATCAAGGCATGGACCTTGGACTGAAGAACCGTGCCTTCGTGGTGACCGCGGCCAGTGGCGGGCTTGGCCGGGCAACCGCACAGCAGCTGGTGGCCGAGGGCGCCTCCGTGGTACTGGTCGCCCGGCGGGCCGAGGGGCTCGCCGACGCGGTTGCCGAGCGCGGCGAGGAGCAGGCCACCAGCGTAACCGCCGACCTGGCCGACCCGGCGACCGCGGACCGGATCTGTTCTCAGGCACTGGACTCCTTCGGCCGGCTGGACGGCGCGTTCATCAGCGTGGGTGGCCCACCGGCCGGTACCGCGATCGAGACCACCGAGGAGCAGTGGCAGGACGCCTTCGACTCGGTCTTCTTGGCCGGCCTACGGGTCAACAACGCGGTGGTCCGGCACGGCACCGCCGGCGACCTGGCCATCGCCTGGGTCCTGTCCGGGTCGGTCAAGCAGCCAATTGCCGGGCTGGCCACCTCGAACGGGTTGCGTCCCGGCCTGGCCATGCTGATCAAACAGCTGGCCGATGAGCTCGGTCCCAACGGCACCCGGGTGCTGGGCCTGATGCCGGGCCGGATCGAGACCGAACGTGTTCGCCACCTCGACTTGCTGGCCGAGGATCCGGCCGCGAACCGCCGCAACTCCGAGAAGGAGATAGCGCTGCGCCGGTACGGCCAGCCGGACGAGTTCGCCCGGGTGGCCGCCTTCCTGCTCTCCCCCGCAGCCTCCTACCTGACCGGCAGCGTCATCCCGGTGGAGGGCGGGTCCCTCCGCTCGCTCTAGTACCCACCCCCTGACATGGCACTTGGCGACGTCGTTGACGTGCTGGCCTGTCCGCACTGTCATCGGCATCTGACCCTGCAGGAGGGAGCGGTTCGCTGCTCTCGAGGGCACGCCTTCGATGTGGCCCGGCAGGGATATGTCAATTTGCTGGGCAGCCGCCCACCCGGTAATGCCGATACTTCCGCGATGGTGCTGGCCCGGCACCGGTTCCTGGCCGGCGGCCATTATGCGCCGCTGGCCGACGCAGTTGCCGACGCCTCGCGTCATCGGCGAACCATCGTGGACGCGGGTGCCGGTACCGGGTACTACCTCACCCACGCGCTGTCGATGTGCGCTGATGCCCGCGGCGTCGCCCTCGATGTGTCGGTGGCCGCCTGCCGGCAGGCGGCCCATACCGATCTGCGGCTCGGTGCGGTGGTCGCCGACACCTGGCAGCAGCTGCCGCTGCTGGACCGTACGGTCGACGCGGTCTGGTCGGTCTTCGCGCCACGGAACTTCGCCGAGTTCGCCCGGGTGCTGCGTCCGGGCGGCACCGTTGTAGTCGTCACCCCGGGCTCGGATCATCTGGCCGAGCTCCGGCGGATGCTCAACCTGCTGCAGATCGAGGAGGGCAAGCAGCAGCGTCTCTTCGATGCCGCAACCGGTTTTGGTGTGGTCAGCAATGAACCGCTGCGGTTCACCCTGTCTTGTTCCCGATCAGATCTCGCCGACCTGGTGGCGATGGGCCCCAATGCCTTCCACACCGATCCGGACGCGATCCAGGCGAAGCTGGCCGGTCTGCCCGAACCACTGGAGGTCACCGCCAGCTTCCGGCTGACGGTCTTCCAGGCCCGCTGAGGTCGAGCGGGCCCGAACTGGCTCGACGAGTTCGACCGACGTGGCTGGCTACCAGTGCGGACCTTCGTCGAGACACTGATCGGCCACCCGACAGTGAAAACGAAGTCTGACCACCAGTCAAGACAACCGGCTGCGGAAACCAACGGCCATCAACACCGGGTCACCCGGTGGTGGAGACGATCACCGGGTAGACCTCTTGGTTCCGAAGCGGGTGGCCCGGCGCCGGAGCGGGTCTGGGATCGGTCCTTGTCGTCGTAGGTAACCGGTGCAGCCGGTTCTCAGGCCACAATGGCCACTCGCCGACTTCAACCTGGTGGATGGCCTGACACTCAGCTTGAGTGGCGGGCCGAGGGCAGGGTCAGAAGCACGGCTTCGAGCTCGGCACCAACACTCAAAGCGGTGAACTTCTGCGTG
>JBBSQO010000285.1:0-3800 GCA_038244025.1 Propionibacteriales bacterium | reverse complement strand
CGGCCAAGCGGGTGATGAACGCGATTGCCGGTGCCCGACAACAGCTGGAGTTCCGGTAGCGGTCGGTCCGTGCCAGCTAGCCGTGACCGTCCGGGTAGATTGGTCGCCATGATGGACCCGCGGCACCTGTACACCCTGCACAAGGACGTCTTCGACTCGCTGGCCTCGCACCGGCCGGTGTTGATCCATCAGCTGGAGGGATTTGTCGATGCCGGGCGGGCCGGCCGGCTGTTCACGGCTCATCTCCTCGAGCAGCTCGAGCACGAGGTGCTGGCCGAGTTTGATCATGACCAGCTCCATGACTATCGCAGTCGCCGGCCGACGATGGTCTTCGACACCAACCAGTACACGTCGGTGGAGGAGATCTCGCTCCGTCTTCATCGGGTGGTGGACAGCCAGGGAGAGGTGTTCTTGCTGTTGAGCGGGCCGGAACCTGATGTGCAGTGGGAGCGGTTCTCCTCGGCCCTGATCGGCTTGATCGAGCAGCTCGATGTCCGGTTGTCGGTGACCGCGCACGGGATTCCGATGGCGGTACCGCATACCCGGCCGATCACGATGACCGCCCATGCCACCCATCCGGGGCTGATCAAGGGTTATCGCAGCTGGATCGACCGGGTGGAGCTGCCGGCCAGCCTCGGTGGTCTGCTGGAGCTTCGGCTCGGTCAGCTGGACCGCAGGGCGATGGGTTTTGCCGCCCATGTGCCGCACTACCTGGCCCAGTCCCCGTTCTACTCAGCGACGCTGAGCCTGACCCGTACCATCAACCAGACAACGGGGCTGGCCGTGCCGCTGGAGCCGCTGGAAAAGCAGGCGAGTGAGAACCTGCAGGAGATCACCGACGAGATGGCTACCTCGGCCGAGGTCCAGGAACTGGTGGCACAGCTGGAGGCAGGCTACGACGCAATGGCGGCGGAGGGGCACGAGCCGCTGCCGAGCGCGGACGAGATTGGCGCCGAGTTTGAGCAGTTCCTGGCCGAGCAGGACAAATCCGACCCGGACCAGTAGGAAGAGGCTGATGCCCCAGTCCATTGATGAGTTGCGTGACCTGCTGAAGCTGGAACAGATCGAAGCGAACCTGTACCGGGGTCGGCAGCCCGAGACCCGGCTGCAGCGGGTCTTCGGCGGCCAGGTGCTGGCCCAGGCGCTGACCGCGGCCGCTGCCACCGTTGCAGAGAACCGCATCCTGCACTCACTGCATTCCTACTTTCTGCTGCCGGGCCGGACCGACGCGCCGATCATCTATGACGTGGAGAATGCCAGGGACGGCGGTTCGTTCTCCTCCCGCCGTGCGGTGGCAAGACAGCACGGCCAGATCATCTTCACCCTGTCCGCCTCCTTCCACCAACCCGAGGAGGGCTTCGAGCATCAGGATTCGCCGCCCGAGGACGTACCAGCCCCAGACTCGTGCCCGCGGCTCAGTGACGTAATGGCCGAGGTCTCCGGTCGACCGGCCGGCATCTGGGAGCAGGAGTGGGGCGCGCTGGATGTCCGCTATGTCGGCGACTCCCGTGCTGGTGGCCAGCTGAACGACCCGCGACATCCGGCCCGGGCCCGGGTCTGGATCCGAACGGCTGGTGAGCTGCCCGCCTCGGTACGGCTGCATCAGGCGGTGCTCGCCTACGCCTCGGACCTGACCCTGCTGTCGGCCAGTACCGTGCCGCACCATGTTTTCATCGGGATGCCGCAGGTCCAGGCTGCCTCGATCGACCATGCGATGTGGTTCCACCGCCGGTTCGCCGCGGACCGGTGGCTGCTGTACGACCAGATCTCACCCTCGGCCTCGGCCGGGCTCGGGCTGTCGACAGCACGGCTCTTCCAGGCCGGCCAGCTGGTGGCCAGCGTCTGCCAGGAAGGCCTGATCCGGCCCGTCGGCTAACTCGGGTCGCCGAGTTGGGGTTTGCAGGATCGTTCCTCGGCATCCATCCGCCCTCGTTCCTCCGGCTCCCGCCAGTCCCAACCAACACCTCGTCGCGATCCTCCGAGCCCCAACCGACTTAGGTGGGCCCCATGGGTCGGGTCCTCAGTGGATACTGCGCGGATCAGGCAGCCAGCTGCGAGCGGCCACGGAGCTTGGCAATTGCATGCCGCTCGATCTGCCGGACCCGCTCGGCAGTGATGCCCCAGACGGCGCCGATATCGGCCAGCTTGGCCTGCCGGCCATCGAGCAGCCCGTACCGGCGGCGCACCACATCGGCGGAACGCTCATCGAGCTGGCCCAGCATCTTCTCCAGCCGGGCATGGTCCTCGGCGTCCAGGAACACCTCGTCCGGGCCGGGCATCGGCTCGCGGGCAATCAGGTCACCGAGGGCGGTGTCGCCACCCTCCTCGACCGGCGCGTCGAGGCTGACATGGTCCCGGCCATAACGGATCAGATCCAGCACCCGATCGGTGCCCAGTCCCATCTCGTCGGCAATCTCGTGCATCTCCGGCTCCCGGCCGAGGCGGCGCTCCAACGTACGCCGGACTGCGCCGACCTGGTTAACCTGTTCGGCGACGTGGACGGGGAGCCGGACGATCCGGCCCTGCTGAGCGATGCCGCGGCTGATCGACTGCCGTACCCACCAGGTGCCGTAGGTGGAAAACTTGAATCCCTTGGTGTAGTCGAACTTCTCCACCGCCCTGATCAGGCCGGTATTGCCCTCCTGAACCAGGTCCAGCAGCGGCATCTGGGCCCGACCATACTTGCGGGCCACCGATACCACCAGCCGGAGGTTGGCGGTGACGAACAGCTTCTGCGCCCGGTGGCCTTCCTCAACCAGCCAGTCGAGCTCTTCCCTGGTCGGCCGCTTGGCGTGCTTGCCGCGCTCCGCTGCTGTGACCTCGTTGCTCAAGATCTTCTCGGCGTACAGGCCGACCTCGATCATCTTGGCGAGGTTGACCTCTTCCTCCGCGGTGAGCAGCGGGGTCTTGGCAATGCCTTCGAGATACAGACCCACTGCATCCTTGCCATCAATGCCCTCTGAAGCGCGCGAGCGCGTTTGCGTACTGGCTACCACGTTGGCCCCTTCCGTTGCCGTCATCTAACTCAACGCCTCGGCTGGTCGAAAGGATTCCGCGATGCCCCTGAAGAATCCCTGAGACCTGCCCCGAGTTCGCTCAGCAGATGCACTGCCTCGCCCCAAACGCTGCCGACCCGTCACTTCTTCACCGACACGCCGCAGAAAGTGGTGACAATGTGACGGGTCGGCGTCTTTGCTTGGGGTACCCCGCTCGGAGTGGCTCAATCAGCTGACCTGGTCGATCAACCAGGCAAACTCGAAGGCCAGCTCCCTCCAGCTCTGGTAGCGGCCACTGACCCCACCGTGTCCGGCGGCCATCTCGGTCTTCAGCAGGATCGGGCGTCCCGCGTCGTTCTGGGCCGTTTGCCTCAGGGCCGCCACCCACTTGGCCGGCTCGGTGTAGAAAACCCGGGTGTCGTTCAGGCTGGTGGTGGCCAAGATGGCGGGATAGCAGACCGGCTGCAGATTCTCGTATGGCGTGTACGACTTCATGTACGCATAGACCTCGGCGTCATGCAGTGGGTCGCCCCACTCCTCCCACTCGGTCACGGTCAGCGGCAGGTCCGGGTCGAGGATGGTGGTCAGCGCATCGACGAACGGGACCGCGGCGTGGATGGCCCGGAAGGTCTGCGGCGCCAGATTGGCCACCGCGCCCATCAACAACCCGCCGGCCGAGCCGCCGCGGGCAGCCAGCCGGTCCGCCGAGGTGTAGCCGAGAGTGATCAGCTGTTCGGCGCAGGCGACGAAGTCGGTGAAGGTGTTCTTCTTGGTCAAGGTCTTGCCCTGGTCGTACCAGCTGCG
>JBBSQO010000284.1:0-3806 GCA_038244025.1 Propionibacteriales bacterium | reverse complement strand
GAGCTCGTCCGGATCGGCGAAGTTGAGCGGTCGGACGTCAATCTCCGTGCCGGTAGGGGCCGGGCCTGGGTGGGCCGGTCAACCTGCGCACCGTCCTGCCGCGGGCGAACAGCGCCCTGGCCATTGCTGCTCCGGACTGGCTGAAGGCCCCGTCACGGCATCCAGATCACCCATCGGCGGTTCCTGACTGTTGTGCTCCAGGTCTCGCCATGGTGAGAGTCTCAGTAATCGACTTGAGCCGCTGTCCTCATCCTAGTTGTCACCATGGCGGCGACGAGGTCGGTGCAGCTGCGATCAGGCGTCCAGCAGCTGACCGTGCTCTCAGCCGAGACGATCACGCAGCCCGCTGGCGCGGTTGGCGGGGCGGCTGACTGCGCGCCGTACCGCTTCCTCGGCGCCAAAGACCTGGACCCGTTCGCTGGCCCGGGTGACCGCGGTGTACAGCAGTTCGCGGGTCAGCAGCGGAGAGTCGGCCGGCGGCAAAATGAACGAAACACACCGGAACTGGCTGCCCTGCGCCCGGTGAACCGTCATGGCGTGCACCGTCTGTACCGAGCTGAGCCGTACCGGAGCGAACAGGGATGCGTCACCACCCCTGGCGAAGGCGGCCCGCAACCCGTTCGGCGTGTTGACCACCACACCGGTGTCGCCGTTGTAGAGACCCAGCTCATAGTCATTAGCGGTCACCAGCAACGGGCGCCCGACATACCATTCACCTTCCTGGCCATAGCCGGGGATGCTGTGGGTCAGCCACAGTTCGGCCTCCCGGCTCCACCGGGCCACGCCGAACGGGCCCCACCGGTGCGCACAGATCAGCCGGTGACGGTCCAGACCGGTCAGGCTCGCGGCAGTGTCGCCAGCATGCGCGGCCTGGTCGATCTCTTGGCCGGCTGTCCTGACTTGCTGGACGAGATCGCCCAACCCCTGCGGCTGCGGACTTTCCAGGTCGGTGGCGATGAACGAGACATTCTCGGTGCCCCGACTGAGCTCAGCCAGCACCCAATCCGCGTCGCCGGCCCGGATGGCTCGCGCCAGCGCGCCGATCTCATCGCCAAACCGCCAGGTGTGGGTCAGCCGGACGACCCCGTGTGACCAGGAAGCCGGGGCGGTCGGACCGTCAGCGGCATCCGGCGTGACGAGTTGGTCACTCCCCACCAGCTGCGTCAAGGTAGACCGGAGTGCCGGCTCATCAGCTCCGGTGGCATTGGTGATGTCGGCCAGCACGGCACCGGCCTCGACCGAAGACAACTGGTCCGGGTCGCCAACGAGAATCAGCCGCGCATCCGGACGTACCGCGTCCAGCAGCCGGGCCATCATGGTCAGTGACACCATCGACATCTCATCCACCACGATGATGTCGTAGGGGAGGTGGTTCTCGGCATGATGCCGGAAACGACCGCCAGGGAGCCAGCCGAGCAGCCGGTGCAGGGTCAACGCGGCGAGGTCGCCCAACCGCTCTCGGTCAGCGTCGGGCAACCGTCCGGTGGCTTCTCTGACCGCCTGCTCAAGTCGCGCAGCAGCCTTGCCGGTAGGGGCAGCCAGGGCAATCCGACCCGGTCCAACGGGCTGCTCCTTCAACAAGGCCAGCAGCCGGGCGACGGTTGTGGTCTTCCCGGTACCTGGGCCGCCGGCTAGCACCGTCACCCAGCCCAGGGCGCTCAGCGCCGCGGCGAACCGCTGCCGGTCGGGCTCACCCGGATCCAGCCCTTCACCGGAGAACACCCGGTCCAGGCCAGCGCTCAACCGACCAAGATCAACCGAGGGAGGCGAGGCGAGTCGACGTCCCAGCAACTGCATACGGACTGTCTCCTCTTGCCCCCAGTAACGCTCGAGATAGAGCAGCCCGTGGGCGATTCGCAACGGCCGGTCACCACCACCTTGCGCACCGACGGTCACCAGTGAGCTGGCCTCACAGTCCGCGATCCAGGAACCGGGTTCCGGCCACGGAAGTCCCGAAACGTCGATCAGCTCCTCGGAGTCATCGAAGGCAGTCTGATGGATGGTGTGCAGGTCGATGCAGACAGATCCGATCCGGAGGGCGCGGACCGCACAGGCCAACGCTAGTTGGACAGTTTCCCCCGGTTCCCGACCGATCTGGGCGACGCGAAGTGCAGTATGGACATCGGCCAGACCAAGCACACCGGCCTCGTTGAAGATGCGCAGCACACCAGTGGCGCTGCTCGCCAGCTGAGCCTCGGCCTCCTGGCTGATGGGCGAAAACGGCCGACCCTGCCCGCGACTACCCAGCTGGACGGCCACACTTACCGGGGCGGACGAAACGGAGCCGTTCATGAGGCAGCCTGCTGCGGATTTCCATCCAGCACAGTGGACAGCTCCGTGATCAACTCTGCCGGGGGCAGCCAGCTGAAGACGCCGCAGGGGACTCCATCGACAGTAGGGGTGTCCGGCCCGCCCATGCCGCGGACGAACAGATAGAGCACCCCACCCAGATGCCTTTCTGGGTCATAGCCTGGCTGCCGCCAGCGCAGGAAGCGGTGCACGGCTACGGAATACAGCAGCGCTTGCAGGGGATAGTGAGCCTGCATCATGGCATCCGCCAGCAAGGGAGGCGCGTAATGGCCCAGGGTCAGCGGCGCGCCGGAAAAGTCTCCGAGCCAGTTGGTCTTGTAGTCGACGATGAGGTAACGGGGACTGTCATGATGACGGATTCTAAGCACGGCGTCGATGCTGCCGGTGAGATAGCCACGCAGCACCTCCCTCGCCAGCAGGGGACTTCCCAGCAGGTCGGGATAGCTAGTCAGTGGATCATCGTGTCGCAGATGCCGCCGCAGCAGCGCAGCCACCTGACCCAGCTGGACGCGTCCGGGACGGGGATGATCGCCTCCGGCCAGTGGAAGCTCAAAACTCAGCTCGGGAAGCCGGTCACCAATAGCAATATCGGCAAGCCGTCGATCCCCCGCCAGTGGGCCCAGTGGCGTCAACAATGACGGCAGCATGGCCTCGGCCAGCACACCGGCCGTCAGGTCGCCGGCCGGCACCCGATTGAGCTCCCGACCAGTAATCGCCAGCAATGATCGGGACAGATCATCGGCGGTCGGGTCAACCTGCTCGTAGACGGCGTGCACCAGGGTGCCGAACTGGGTGCCGCTCTGCAGCTCGGACATCGGCGAGGGGCTGGCGAAGGTGCCCTCGGCGAATCCACCAGCAGTGAACAAGGCGGTGGATCCTGACAGGCCCAGGACATCGGCACTTCCCGGATCGGCCCGTACCGTCTCATCGTCTTCCCTGATCGGCGCGGGCTCGCTTCCAACGCCGGTGGCAGCCGGGCCGGCGTCGTGGGCTGCTGCGGTCAACGCCGAGTAGGAGGTGCGCCGCCAGTCGAGGTCGAGCTTTCGGCTGAACCGGCGGGCAACCAGCGGGGTAGCGGGCGTGCCGGTCGGCTGCCAGCGGGGAATCGGTCGCTCTGTCACCCGCTCGACGGAGAAGTGATCCGTATCCAGGTGTCCACAGGTGAACGGATCGGCACCGATCGGGTAGCTCTGATCCGGTCCAGTCCCAACCCGTCGTGGACCGAAGAGGAAGCGCTGCAGGGGTGACGCCGGTGTATTGACCGTCGGCGCCCACCAGGTCACGACCTGACACTGGGCACGCGTCAGTGCCACATACAACAGCCGTAACGACTCCCCAGCGTCCTCCTCCCGGAACTGTCGAAGGCGCTCCGCCCGGCCGGGTCCAGTCCTTCCGCCGACGTCTAGCAGGCAGCGGGAAGCCACCGTGTCGGCAGCTGCACTACCCTCGGCTCCTCCCATCGCGTGTACCCGCCCATCGCTCGCCGCGAGGGCTGG
>JBBSQO010000283.1:0-3807 GCA_038244025.1 Propionibacteriales bacterium | reverse complement strand
TGAGCTGGCCGGCGAGGTCACTTGGACATCCGCGTGTGCCCCATCCGAGAAGATGCTAAGTGGACGTACCTGAAATAAGGCAGCCTTTGATGTTCAAACAAGATCATTCTAGCGCCAATGGGTAGCGCTGAGGCCAGATCTCAGGGCTCCAGTACGCCATTGACCCGGCGGCGGAGCTGCCATGGGTTGGCCTCGGAGACGGCGTCGGGCAGCAGTGCGGTTGGCGCGTTCTGGTAGGCGACTGGGCGCTGGTACCGCTCGATGGCCAAGGTGCCGACCGACGTGGTCCGCGAATCCGAGGTCGCCGGGAAGGGCCCACCATGGACCATGGCGTGGTTGACCTCGACCCCGGTCGGCCAGCCGTTGAACAGAATCCGGCCCACCTTGCGCTCCAGTACGGGCAGCAGCTGCCGGGCATCTTCGGCGTCGGCGTCGGTGACGTGCAGGGTGGCCGTCAGCTGGCCCTCCATCCCTTCGACCACCGCAAGCAGGTCGGCTAGCCGGTGATAACGGACCAGCAACGACGCGGCACCGAAGACCTCCTCCTGCAAGGTCACGTTGTCGGCGAAGGCCGACAACGTGGTGCTGAAGAGCATCGGAGAAGTCGCGTTACCGGCTTCGCCCAGTGATCCCTCGGCGCAGACCTCGACCCCGTCGACGCGGGTGAGCAGGCTCATCTGGGACCGGCACGCCGAGGCGATGCCCGGGGTCAGCATGGTCTGGCCGGTGGTGGACCGGACGGCATCGGCGGCCGCGGCCACGAAGGCGTCGCCGGCATCACCGGCCGGGACGAAGACGAGCCCAGGGTTGGTGCAGAACTGACCAGAGCCCATCGTGACGGAACCGATCAGGTCCGTGCCCAGCTGGTCGGCACGCTCGGACAGGGCACCGGGCAACATGAAGACCGGGTTGATCGATGACATCTCCGCATACACCGGGATCGGTTCCGGTCGGGACTGGGCGATCTTGACCAGGGCCAGACCGCCGGACCGGGAGCCGGTGAATCCGACGGCCTTGACCCGCGGGTCGGCGACCAGCGCCTCGCCAACCTCATTTCCGGCACCGAAGACGAGCGAGAACACCCCCGCCGGAAGGCCGCAGTCGGTCACAGCCTGGGTAATGGCCTGTCCGACAAGCTCGGCAGTTCCCGGATGTGCGTTGTGGGCCTTGACGATCACCGGGCAACCGGCCGCCAGCGCCGACGCGGTGTCCCCGCCGGCGGTCGAGAAGGCGAGTGGGAAGTTGCTGGAGCCGAACACGGCCACCGGCCCGATCGCGATCTGCCGCTGCCGGATGTCCGGAGCAGGAGCCGGCGTGCGGTCCGGCTGCGCCGGGTCGATCCGGACCCCCTGATGGTCACCGCTACGGACGACCCCGGCGAAGAGCCGGAGCTGTCCGGTGGTCCGCCCGCGCTCGCTTTCGAGTCGCGCCTTGGGCAACCCGGTTTCGTCCACGCCGCGTTCGGTGATTGTGTCGGCCAGAGACTCGATCCGATCGGCGATGGTCTCCAAGAACACCGCGCGATCCTGAGGCGAGGTGGCGCGATAGGTGTCGAACGCCTCGGCGGCAGCCTTCGTTGCGTGCTCGACCTGGGCGGTCGAAAGACCGCTGAATTCCCGATCGAGCTGCTCGCCGGTAGCGGGGTTGAGGGCATGGATGGTGCCGGCAGTTCCGGTTGCAGGTGAACCGGCAATCAGCGACTGACCGGTGATGGTCCCAATGGTCATGTGGGTCCCTTTCTTGATCTAAGGTTCTGGGGCCTGATCGGAGGTCTGAAACCCTTCCTATGGCCCCAGCGCTATGTAACATAGTACCCGTTCGTTCGATTCGCCCGAGAGGATGTTCGTTGACCAGGGTCGTCATTGTCGGGGCCGGGATCGTTGGCGCGGCCTGCGCTTTCTTCGCCACCAGGGCCGGTCTCGATGTCGTCGTCATCGACCGTGGGCAACCGGGTTCGGGCACGACGAGCCGCGGCGAGGGAAACCTGCTGGTCTCCGACAAGGCTCCCGGTCCCGAGCTTGACTTGATGCGGTTCAGCCGCTCCCGGTGGCTGGGCATTGGCGCTGAGTTGGGTCGCGCGACCATCGAGCTCGAGGAAAAGGGCGGTCTGGTCGTCGCCACCACCGCCGCAGCCGTTGAACCGCTGATGGAGTTTGCGCGCGGCCAGGCCCTGGCCGGTGTCCGGGCCGAGGAGTGCAGCGACCTGCGCACTCTTGAACCACATCTTAGTCCGGCCCTGCCAGCCGGCATCTGCTACCCCGAGGACATGCAGGTGCAACCGGTGCTGGCAGCCGTTGCCATGCTGACCAGCGCCATCCGGCGAGGCGCGACATTTCGTACCGACACCGAGGCAACCGGGGTGCAGACCGATCAGTCCGGTACGGTCACCGGCTTGCTGACCAACCGCGGTGCCATCGGCGCTGACATCATCATCAATGCGGCCGGAACCTGGGGCGGCGTGGTCAGTGAGGTCCTCGGTGCACCGATCCCGGTTGCTCCCCGGCGTGGGTTCGTGCTCGTTACCGAGCCGATGCCCAAGGTGGTGAACCACAAGGTGTACTCCGCCGACTACATCGCCAATGTGGCGTCCTCCGGGGCTGGGCTGGAAACCTCCTGCGTGGTCGAGGGAACCCAGGGCGGCACCATCTTGATTGGCGCCAGCCGGGAGCGGGTCGGCTTCGACACCACGCTGCGACCGGAGATTGTCGCTGACCTGGCCCGGCAGGCCATCGGCTTGTTCCCGATGCTCGCCCGCGTCAACCTGTTGCGGGTGTATCGCGGCTTCCGCCCCTACTGTCCGGACCACCTACCGGTCATCGGGTCCGATTCCCGGGTGCCCGGCGTCTACCATGCCTGCGGGCACGAGGGTGCCGGTATCGGCTTGTCGCCCGCCACCGGGTACGCCATCACCGAGCAGGTTTTGGGCCGGGACCCGCAGGCAGCCACCGGGGTGGACTTCGCGCGTCTCAGCCCGGACCGGTTCGTGGACTATGCCGGTGGCGAGTACCCGAGAAGGGTGGTGGCATGAGTTCCTTTGACTTTGACGGCGGTACGGTCAGCTTCCGGCCAGGCCAGACGCTCGGTGCCGCCCTGATGGCCCAGGGGATCGTCTCCTGGCGCTCCACCCGGATCAACAAGGTGCCGCGCGGGCTGTTCTGCGGCATCGGTGTCTGCTTCGACTGTCTGCTGGTGATCGATGGCGTGCCGAACCAGCGGGCCTGCCTCGCAGTGCCCCGGGACGGGATGCGAGTCAGCACCCAGGAAGGGACCGGCCACGATGACCAAGCCGTATGACCTGATCGTCGTCGGGGCCGGCCCGGCGGGGATGGCGGCGGCCGCCGTCGCGATTTCCGCTGGCCTGCGGGTGGCGCTGATTGATGCCGGCGCCGGCCTTGGTGGCCAGTTCTGGCGGCAGCCGGCGCCGTCGGACGGGAGCCAGGCTGCCGTTACTGAGGGGGAGACCGCCAGCCTGCACCATGACCTCCGGACGTTCCACCGGCTGCGGTCGACGCTCCAACAGGCGGCTGGCGAAGGTGCGCTCACGCTGTACCTGAATCACCAGGTCTGGACGGTCGGAGCCGGGGATGCGGCGACTTCGGCTGCTGGGACTTCGGCTGCTGGGACTACGCGCGGTGCTCCACGCTTTAGGGTTCGCTGCCTTGACCTGAACTTCGGCCCCGGCCGGGAGGTGGAACGCATCATTGACTCGGGCACCCTGGTGCTGGCTCCCGGCGCCTACGACCGGCAGCTGCCGTTCCCCGGTTGGGACCTGCCCGGGGTGCTGACGGCCGGCGGGCTGCAGGCGCT